>JAZRFI010000064.1:0-9741 GCA_045661285.1 Eubacteriales bacterium
CGGTTCTCTCCTCGGCCCTTGAGTATTCCTCGGCCTCCGCTCTGAACTACAGCAATCTGATCGGCTTCTCCGCTTCGAATGACCAGGATATCTACGCCATTCGTCACTACGAGGGCACGCTTGACGAAGCCGCGCTTTTGCAGAACAACTTTGCCGACCTTGCGAAGTTCTATAAGCTGAACATCTACGGTGACCTCTTTACGACCGAAGCCGGTAAGGCTCTCCTTACGGGTGAAGGCGGTCTGTATAAGGAATTCGGCAAGTATGCCGTCGGCTCGGCCGATCGTGCGACCCTGCAGGATCTTATCAACGAGGCGGTTTACGAGCTCATATGGAAAGAGCTTGAAAACACCTCCGATGCCGCTTACACCAAGATGCTGAATGCCGCTGTTAAGGTTGGCGCTTCGGTTTCTCTGGTAGAAGGCATCGCGACCCTGCCCTCCGCTCTGCGTGCAGATATCATTGGCGCTATCAACGAATCGCTTGAAGGCATTGAGGAAGAGTCGCTCACCCTTGCGGTCGTAGCCTACTACCTCACGAACACGCCCAACGCTGTACTCAACGAGCGCTACAAGGACTACATCGGCAGCGGTAACACCTACACGCATGCGGATTACAACGAGCTGTACGCCCAAAAGGATCACCTTGTCGTTTGGTTCGACTTCTTTGCCGCGAAGGAGACCGACATTGACGATAGCCTGCTGACCGACGGCTTCGTCCTTTCGCCCGAAGCGGCTCCCGGAGTCGTTCACGTCGGTAATCTGAAGATCAGCAAGTATACGACTAAGGAAGGAAAGACATACACACCGGCGCACAAATATGCCAACGGCTATTTCCGCATGGCGGCTTACCTGGAGGGAACGCCCGGCATGGGTCTGGTTTACCTTGCCAAAGACAGCAAGATCTCGGGGGTCAGCAACTACCACTACAGTGACTACACCCTCGAGTTTGTCGCAACCGATGTTGAAGGAACAAGCGGTCAGGTATTCCAGTTAGACGGTGTCCGTATGACCTTTGGTAACAGCAACGGCCTGCTCCAGTATGGTTCTTGGAACGAAAACGGCTATACCATTACCAAGACCAGCACGACTGCGCCCGTCTTCAAGTCCTCTTCGATGTATGGCTTTGGCAACTCAAAGACCTACAGCGATACGCTGGCGAAGGGTAACACCATCGTTGTTCGCGTCGATAAGAACTTTGTCGGTGAGACCGTACAGTTCTACAAGATCCCCCTCGACGCAGGCGAGTATAAGCCCGCTAACATCCAAGAGATAAGCCAAGCGGATGCGATGACCGCCGCCGGGTATACCGACGAGGCCGCCTTCCTTGAAGCGCTTGCGATTCCCGCTACGGTAGACGCAACCCGCGAAAAGAATATCTCCGAGATCCTCGTTAACGAAGAGGATAAAACGCTGGTATACGCCGTTCGCTACGCAGGCAGACTTACCTACGATGGTTCGCTGAACGGTGAAAAGTACATGACGGGTGAGATGCCCTATTGCGCGACGATGGCCGCTGGTGAGCTTGGCTGTCTCGGAAGCGACACGAATATGTCCTTCTATTCGATCCGCCGTTACGACATCGTGCTTACCGATGCCGAGCTTATGCAGAACCACTTCGTGGACCTTTGCAAGTACTACGGTCTTGATATCACCACGTACCTCAAGCTGGATGAAGAGGGTCGCGCCATCGTACACGAGGCGATGTATCCCTTCCTCTTAAGAGATGAAGCGAACTACGACCGGATGATGGAAGCATATCAGAATGCTCTGACGGTTGCTTACTACGACAACCTGAAGATCGACGGTGAGGATGCGTATAACACCTTCATCGATATCGCTGCGGTCAACCAGCTCGATCTTTCGCTCCTGCTCGCGCTTCCCGAAAGCATCCGTGTTAAGATCGGTGAGGCCGAGGGTGTTTCCGCGCTCAGCGTTTCTCGCCCGGCGCACATTGCTATCGGTCTTTACAACGAGATCCTCAGAAACGTTCTTCCCGAAAGCGATCCCCTCTATCTTGCCGCTGAGCTGGTCGAATTCATCGGTTACTCGGTCCGTGTTACCGGTAGCTACGATGCGGCCACCGGCCCGATCGCGGGTATCCGTTCCACCTTCGTGATCAACGCCGAGCTGCTTGAAGATCTGATTGCAAACAACCAAAGCGTCGTCTTGGGCGCCTCGGTCAAGAATCCTTCGAACGGCAAGACGCAAGAAGTGACTGTTTATAACGCCGGTCAGGGTGAAAACGTCGTTGGCGGCTTTACCTTCGCGGGCAACGCTTATGTCCGTATGAACGAGCAGAACGAGTCCGAGCTTTGCTACACCTACACCACGCTTTACGATAAGGTCGACGGCACGCCTTGGGGCGAGCTTTCGTTCGAACAGCGTAAGAGCATCGCGGAAGAAGAGCTGATCTACACCTACTTCGTCGAGATCGACGGCAAGCGCTACGACTTCGCTTGCGAATCCCCGACCTTCGGTGAAACCGTAAGCTCGACTGAGGTATACGAATACTTCCGCAACGTCGGCGATTATTCGGCGAACGCCTTGGTCAACGAATTCGTTTCCCTTAAGAAGGGCGAGACCGAGCCGGCTACCCTCTACGATGTTACGGTTGACGGTAAGTCGCTTGCCGATATGAAGCTCGTCTACGGCGTTGGCTTCACGAAGGAAGCGGCCGAGGCCCTTGCCGAAATGCTTTACGAGATTACCGGCATTCGTGTTGAGGTCATCGAGCAGGGTGTCAACTATTCTCCCTTCTCGGGTGCTTTGAGTCTGGAAGATAAGGAGAATATCATTTGGCTTACCGCTGATTCTCCCGCTCCCGGCCATCAATACACAGACGAATATCTCTACGAAGAGAAGTTCGGCTTGGCGATCCATCAGAAGAGCAACGTCTTTGCCGTTATGGTAAACGACAGTGCCGATCTTGCCGATCTTACCGAGGCTCTCCGCGCTCAGCTTCTCAGTATGGCTGACGCAAACGGAAGCATCGAGATCGATCCCTACGTGACCGTCACCTTCGGTACGGTTGCCGAATAAGCAAAAAACCAACGCAAAAACCCTACGCTTGGGGCAACCCAAGCAACCTATAAAAAAGGCCCTCCCATTCGGGAGGGCTTTTTTATGAATGATGAATGATGAATGATGAAGAATGAATAATGATTTCCAACATAGGGTAGGGTTAGTGCAGAAAAAACGGCGAAGGCGTTTTTTCAAGCGGTGTCGCCCCAAGCAAGGAGTATGCGGAGCCGAGCAGGCGCAGGCGAGGACAGACGACTATGCGACGGCGACAGGTCGAGCATCGCTCGTCCTTTACAAAGGTGAGCACGCGTTTGTTCGGACGGCCAATGGCCGCCCCTACGTTTATACACGGATATACACCCTTCGGTGATGATGCCAAGGCGCAAGTCTACCCGATGATTTCTTTGCAAAACGCGCCGCTATGTAAACCTTTCTTTCCAAAAAGCAAGAGAGGCAGGTTTCCCTGCCTCTTTTGCGCTATGGGTTGGGTCTCGTCGGGGTAAACTTACGTCCAAAACTCCGGCGTTCTATTTACTCGGGCATGATCAGCCCGTACCCACCGTCGTGCCGTTTGTATACGACCGCGGTCTTTTCGGTCTCGTCGTCGACGAACACGAAGAACTGATGCTCCAAAAGGTTCATCTGCAAAATGGCCTCTTCTACGTTCATCGGCTTAAGGGGGAAGCGCTTGATACGAAGAAGCGGTAATTCCTCATCGACCTCTTCCTCGGCTACCGTGCGAAGGAACGCGCCCTCGCGTATCCTTTTTTCAAGGCGCGATTTGTTTTTGCGGATCTGACCCTCTAAGGTTTCCACAGCTGCGTCAAGTGCGTTCTGGAAGCTGTCTTCCTCTTCTTCGCTGCGGTACAGGGTAGAGCCGTAGGTGATAGTGATCTCCACGATCTTTTTGTCACGCCGCGTACGGCAGGTGACGTGGGCGACCGTATCCTCACCGAAGTACTTATCAAACTTCGACAGTTTCTTGTCAGTCAGCTCACGAAGCGAGTCTCTCACCGTCATTTGTCTTGCTACCAGGTTGATCTTCATACGTTGTACCGCCTTTCTTTGCTTTTGAGAGGTCCTGTTCTCCTCTCATCTCTATTATAGCAGAAACCGAAGGAAAAATAAATAGCAAATCATACAAAAAAGAAGAACTTTTTGTTAATAATTTACAAAAAATCCTTCTTTTTTCTTGTTTTATGGAAAATGTTACCTTTTTATCTCTTGAAAAAACGATGAAGTCGGGCCTTGGCACGATACAGGGCACGGCGCCCCGTTGCATACACGCGAAAGGCGGAAAGGGCGGCATCGGGTAGCTTTTCCTCCCCCCGGTAGACGGCCGATACCCGCGCCGTTACCGAGGAAAGCGGAAGCGGTCCCTCGGGCTCTTGCGCCGGGTAGCTGTCCGCCGTCAGGTAGAGGCTTTCCCCCTCGATCTTGTGCACGCGATGGAGAATAAAGCTGCCGCTTTTGCGGCGACAAAGCACGATATCGCCGACCGTGGGCGCGCCGTCCCGTACCAAAAGGACCGAATCGATCCCCTGGCGAAGTAGGGGGCGCATGCTGACCCCGCGCGGGTAAAGGCGAAAGCAGCCACCCTCGTCGAAGATCTTTTCCATCGTGGGCAACAAGCCTTCAAGCGAAAATTCAGCCATCGACAAGCCCTGCCTCCCGAAGCTGAAAAAGAAAGGGCGCAAAGTCGCGCTTAGCCGTCTCTTCATCGATCTCGTACTCGGTCGAAAGCGCCGCGAGTAATTCCTCCTCGGTACGCTCACTTTCGAGAAGCCGCCACAAAAAGAGGGCGGTCTCGTTCAGCTTGACCATCGAGCCGAGGGCCGCTGCCTCAGGCGTTGCGGCGACGGCGTAGGTCTCGCTTCCGATGGTATGCAGGCGAAAGCCTTCCTTGATCTTCATAAAAGCGTATCCTCCGTTAATTTTTTAAGCAGCGCGTGCGCGACCCCCTCGCTTGGCGTAGCGATCAGCCGATAAAGCTTTACGCTCGTTAAAAGGCGGTTTATTTCCTCTAATAAGAGAGGGAAAAGGGCGGGCTCGCGCGGGGCGAGGGTGGCCTCAAAAAGCTTGGGAAAGGCCTCCTCGGGTGAAAGCGGGAAAAGGGCGTCGCTTTCCCCCCGCTCTAAAAAGCAAAGGGCGTGTATCTTGGCTGCGTTTTTAGAGCCAAGTCGCTCCTTTCCGCAAAAGGGGGTTCCGTAGCCGATAAATCCTTCGTCCCCTCGGCGAAAGAGCGGCTTGTCGCCGTTAATAATGCGAAAATCCTCGGGATACGCCGCCTTGATGTTTTTCGTGGCGGTGGTTTTCCCTACGCCGCTTTCGGCGCTGATGGCAATACCGGCGCCGCGAAGCGTGAAAAACGAGCTGTGAAGCATAAAACCCCCGAAGCGGGGAAGGGCAAGGCACAGCTTGCGATAAAGCGCCACGGCCTCAAGATACCCAAATCGCTCTTCCCCCATCGGCGCGCCCTCGCAAAGGGCTTCGCGCTCAATTTCCTCATCGGTTACCGAAAGGGTGATATCAGGCGCCCCCTCACACAAAAAGGCGTGATAGAAGCGCGGCAGGAAGGAGGCCTTGTGAGAAAAGCCGACCGAAAGATCGGCAAGGCGACAAACGGTAAGCATACGGGCTCCTTTCTTTTTTGAAACTAAGTAGCAAAACAGCAGGCAAAAGGCCTGCTGTTTTTTTGTTTAATTATTAGGGAAGAGGACGCCACTGATCGCCGGGGATATCGAGCGGCGCAGTCGTAGTGACGGCGGGCGCGGGCGTCGAGGTCGGGGGCTTCAGCGTGGTGCTGACGGGCGCGGTCGTAGTCGTGGTGGGGGCAACCCCGGTCGTCGTATTCGTGGGGGTCGACGGCATACAGGCAACGAGTGCGCACAGAAGCACGGCCACCAGAAGAAGCGATAACAGCTTGGCTTTCATATAGAATACCTCTCAAATTACATTCATTACAAGTTGATTATAACAAGATTTTTTTCTTTTGTCAACCCTTTTTTTAGCAGTTGTTACACAACCGACAAAAAAGAGGCTTTTCTTTTGGTGAAGGGGAACGAAGAAGGGGGGAGCTAGGTTTATTTTTTGCGGAAAAAGCCCCCTTTTTGCCCGAAAACGCTTGACAGGCGCAGATTTTTTTGATATCGTGTAAGAAAGGCTAATAAGGAGAATATGCGATGCAAGAGTTGTTTTCAAAATTAAAAGCCGAGATCGATTGCGCCATTCTTCCCGAGATCTATGAAAGGGTCACGGCGGATCCTGCGCTTCCCGAATGGCTTAGCGAAGAATATGTCCGTGGGCTGAATGAGGATTTCGGGCTTTTTAAAACACACGAAGAGGTGGTGTATACCGCCCTTTCCCAGATACAGGCGAGCCCTGAGCTTACGCTCTTTTCCCGCCTTTTATATGAGGTACTGGGCTCGGGTCGCCGCGGCGGCCCCTATTTCCGCACCCTCACTCTGCCGAAGGCGCCCGCCGATGCCCCCCATCTCGTCGGCTACGATTTCGTAGGGCTTTTTGCCATTATGGGGCATGTTCGCGATAACTATGGCGAGCTTGTGGCGCGCGGTGTGCCCGAAGAGATTATTCGGGATACCATCGTGGGGATAGACGGCAGCATCGAAACCTCCACCGTGAAAGAGGGGCGCCCTTCCTTTAATAAGGATTATTTTATGTGGTCGTACAACTATATAAACGGGCGGCTTCTTACGCTTGGGCGTCTCAATTACCAAATATGGCCCGGGCACAGCTATCCCGTGCGCATTTTCAAGAACGCGAAGGGGGATACCGCGCTCCTCGTTGAGGGCACCAAGATCGACAAGAGCGGATATATCCACGGCTCGTTGGGATATACCGATGAAGCAAGCGCGTACGATGCCGATTTCATTGAAACCGACGAATACTACGAGGGCTATCCCACCGATCCCGAGGGGGGTCTTGTCCTGCCCGAGCGGCGGCGCCTTATGAAAAGCGAATGGGCGGTGGCGGTGAAGAGAAGCGACGCGGTTTTGCATATCCACATCCCCGCCGGCGGCGGCTTTACCGCCGAAGCGTTAGAGGAATCTTACCGTATGGCCAGGGAGATCTTCGGGCGCTGCTATCCCGAATTTGACGTAAAGGTGTTCTTTACGGGTACATGGCTCATCACCCCCGAGCTTCGTCCCTTCTTAAAGCCCACCTCCAATATGCGCACCTTCGCCTCCTATTTTAAGCTTTTTCCGATCCGCGCCCGTGGGATGAGCGTGTATAGCTTCCTCTTTAACCGCATCGCTTCCTCGCCCGCCGAGATTGACCACGCCACGCTTCCCGAGGATACCTCGCTGCAAAGAAGCATCAAGGCGCACCTTGTCGGGGGTGGATATATCCACGAATGGGGCGGCTATTTCCTCTTTTGAAAAGAAAAAGAATGGAACGAAAATTCGTTCCATTCTTTTTTATTTCGTCGCCTTCCAGGTATCGGGATTAAAGGAAGGGATGCGCGATATGTTTTCAAAAAGGCTCGGCTGGGTTTCCTCGTAATACGCCGAGGTGGCAGAGCCCTCTTCGGTAACCGTCGTTACCCACGTGCCGTTTTCCTTCACGACCGTCGTGCGGTAGATGGGTGAGATGGACGTACCGATCCGGTAGGTGGGGTTTCTCCTTTCCCCAAGATCAAGGCTCGTCGTAAAGATGTAATACAAGGTATCGCTCTTCATCTGGATCAGGAAGGTGACGTTCTGGGTGTTAAGGTCAAAAAGCGTTTCCAGCGCCGTTCCCTGTGTGATCGCCATACTGCCGAGGGTATCGTGTCCGCCGTAACGGCTAAGGCGCTCGGCGATCTGCTCGTTCAGATAGGAATCGGGCGCGTTCAGGCCGATGTTTTCTCCGTTTACAAGGTTATTGATCAGAAGGGCGTGCGCGTGTCCCTCCTCCTCTTCGTCGGGCAAGACTTCAGAGCCCTGCCAGTGGAAAACATTCATCCCCAAGACAATGCCGTTCCCGTTACCGCTTAACGGCATTTCGGCAAAGATCCAGGTTGAAAAAACGCCCGATACCGAAAGGATCAAGAGAAGACAAAGTCCAACGAGAAGGGACTTTGAAAAAACGAAGATCTTCATTTTTTGATTTGCCCCTCCTTTTTGTTTTGTAATACGGAAATAGCGGTTGGTCAAGATCGGCTTATGCCGAGGCACGGCAAGAAGGCGAAAGTTTGATCCGCCGACCGATCGGTTGTCTGTTGTGACGAAGGGCTATCCCCTTACGGCTTGCGTTGAGGATAGCCCGTGTTCTATGAAATTATTCCGTAACCGCAACGGCGGCCTTTTCAGAGATCTCTACGCCGATATTACCAAAGGTAGAAACCTTTCCGCTGACCTTCTCGTAATGAGCATAGGACTCGATCTTGAAGGTGGAGATCTCAACAAGATCAAGAAGAGCGGCAGCCGTAATAGAACCCGTGAAGGATCCGTCGGCCTGCTTGGTCAATGTGATATCGGTCTTCGTGGTGGTATCGAATTTAGAGAAGAGGTTGATCGTCTCATTGCCGTCCTCGTCAGCCACCAAATACTCGGTGGGCTTCGCGTTATCGGTCTTCAGGTTGTACTGCATAACGATCTCGGTAACATCTTGGTTGGTGACCATCCAGGTATTGGAGGGGTTGAAGGTTACCGAAATGGTTCCCGAAGCAACGAGGTTGGCGGTATAATCGTTGGTCGCCTTTTGGTCGATGGTCAGGTGGGCGCCCTCGGCGTTAATGGTAATCGTACCTTTGCCGTTGTTTGTCGAAGCGTTGGCAAGGCCGAAAGAACCGATGTGGCCGTGTACAGACTGAAGGGGCGTTTCGGCAAATACCCATGTGGCGTATACGCCGCCGATGGTTACAAAAAGAGCGAGGATGAGCAAGAGAGAAATACTTTTGGTTTTCATCGAAAAATCTCCTTTTTATAAATATATAGAGAATATACACGAAAAAAGAGCAAATGTCAAGAGATAAAATGAAAAATTTTTTGTATCAATAGGAATGAGAGGGGGCTGCCGCCTCTCGCCGCGCATATATTAATATATTAAATGAAAGGAAAAAATAGCTTTTTTCGGAGGAGGGTGGCTTTTTTGAAAAGCTGATTCTTTTTTTGAAAAAAGGGGTTGCATTTTCTAAAAAAACGTGCTATAATAATCAGCGTTATAGGGGTATAGCTCAGTTGGTAGAGCAGCGGTCTCCAAAACCGCGTGTCCAGAGTTCGAGCCTTTGTGCCCCTGCCAAGAAAAAAGCCGTTTGTGAAAGCAAACGGCTTTTTTCAATGAAGCGCGTCTGCGACGCATGAAAAAGGAAACAGGGCTTTGCCCTATGAAGCATGCCTTCGGCATACGGAAAGGCTTCATCGCGCTTCGCTTCATGCGAGCGTAACGAGTGCTTCATATCGGCGTAAGCCGATGCTTCATTAATACATAAAGTCAAACACATACCGAAACAAAGAAAAAATCGAAAACCCCTTGACAACCCCGCAATTTCCGTGTTATACTGTAAATCCCCCCTAAAAAACGGGAATTGGGGCGTATATCTTCGAAAAAAGCTGAAAAAAACCTTAAAAAACTTGAAAAAAGTTTAAAAAAGGGGTTGACAAAAGGCTTTGGAGGGGGTATAATAGAAAAGCTGTCGCCGAGGAAACGAGGCGGCGGGCATCGGTCTTTGAAAATTGAACAACAGAATTTCGAGCACTAAAAAGTGCGAAGGAAT
>JAZRFI010000065.1:0-4226 GCA_045661285.1 Eubacteriales bacterium
AAGTTCCCCGAGATCACGACCTGGATCCGCGCGAAGGATGAAGATTTTAAGCTTGTGAAGGACATCGGCATCAAGGAGACCGGTATTCTCGTCTCCTGCTCCGACTACCACATTTTCAAGAAAATGAAAATGACGAGAAAGCAAGCCTTTGACCATTACTTAAGCGTTGTTGCCCAGGCGCTTGAGCACGGGATCGTGCCGCGCTGCCACTTAGAGGACATCACCCGCGCCGATTTCTACGGCTTCGTCGTTCCCTTCGTCAATGCCTTAAGCGGGATGTCGCACGATGCGGGTATGCCGCTTCGTATCCGTATGTGCGATACGATGGGCTACGGCGTGCCGTACCCCGGCGTTGCGCTTCCGCGTTCGGTTCCCGGTATCGTATACGGTCTGAACCACTATTCGGACGTAGAATCCGAATACCTTGAGTGGCACGGTCACAACGATTTCGGTCTTGGCATCGCCAACGCCGTTTCGGCCTGGCTGTACTGCGCTTCGGGTGTCAACTGCTCGCTTCTCGGTATCGGTGAGCGTACGGGTAACGTTCCGCTTGAAGCGATGGTTATGCAATACGCTTCCTTTATGGGTACGACCAGCGGTATGGATACCACGGTCATTACCGAGATCGCCGATTACTACCGCAACGAGCTGAATTACGACATTCCGCCGATGACCCCCTTCGTTGGTGAGGCCTTTAATATGACCCGCGCGGGCGTTCATGCCGACGGGCTGATCAAGGATCCCGAGATCTATAACGTTTTCGATACCGAGAGTATTCTCAACCGCCCCCCGATGGTGGCTATCACCAACACCTCGGGCCTTGCGGGGATCGCCTATTGGGCCAATAACCACTACGGCTTTACGGGGGATGAGGTTCTGTCGAAGCATGACCCTGTTCTCGTTGAGGCTAAGGCCGAGATCGACCGCATGTATGAGGACGGGCGTACCACGGTTATGAGTGACGGAGAGCTGGAGGAGATCCTCTTTTCGCTTGATCCCACCCGCTTCCCGATGGGGGATGAATAAATGACGACAAGACATCATTCTCTTGAAGAGCAGGTGTATTTCTTGCTTGAGGAGAAAATTCTCAATGGGACGCTGAAAAGCGGCGAAGCTTTGACCGAGGCGCGCGTGTGCGAGATGACCGAGGTATCCCGCACCCCGGTTCGGGAAGCCATGCATCGGTTAGAGAGAGACGGGCTTTTACGGATCGAGCCGAATCGAAGCGCCGTCATCGTGGGGATCGACAAGCAGGATCTTTTTGATATTTACGAGGTACGCCGCCGCATTGAAGGGCTTGCCTCCCGCCGTGCCGCTTTGGCCGATGCGCCGTTTGAAAAGGAACAGCTGCGAGAGATTGTGGAAATGCAGGAGTTCTTTATCGGAAAGGGGCTTGGAGACAAGCTGAAAACGCTGGACGGCGAGTTCCACGATACCGTCTATGCGATCGGCGGAAGCCGTATCATCAACGAAACGCTTTCGCGCCTGCACCGCCAGATCGGCCTTTTCAGAAAGCGCTCAATGTTTGCCGAAGGTCGCGCCGAGGCCTCGGTGCATGAGCACCGTTTGATCTGCGATGCGATCGCACGGGGAGACGCCGACGCCGCCGAAGCGCTGACGGTTTCTCATATTGAAAACGCATACGTAAACTTATGTAAGGTTTTGGAGGAATAAATCCATGGGATTGACGTTAACCGAAAAAATTATCAAAGCCCATCTTGTATCGGGAAAAATGAATAAAGGTGAGGAGATCGCGCTTCGCATCGACCAGACCCTGACGCAGGATGCGACCGGCACGATGGCCTATCTGCAATTTGAGGCCATGGGGATCCCCCGTGTAAAGACCGAGCTTTCGGTCGCCTACGTTGACCACAACACCCTGCAGGCCGGCTTCGAAAACGCCGACGATCACCGCTATCTGCAAACCGTCACCAAAAAGCACGGTATCCGCTTTTCCCGTCCCGGCAACGGCATCTGCCACCAGGTACACTTAGAGCGCTTCGGCGTTCCCGGTAAAACGCTGATCGGGTCAGACAGTCATACCCCGACGGCGGGCGGTCTTGGCATGCTCGCCTTTGGCGCGGGCGGCCTTGACGTTGCGGTCGCCATGGGGGGCGGCGCGTATTACATCCGTATGCCGCGCGTGATCCGCGTGGTTCTCCACGGCGCGCTTCGCTTCCCGACGGGGGCTAAGGATATTATCCTTGAAGTCCTTCGTCGCCTTTCGGTCAAGGGCGGTGTCGGCGCTGTGATGGAATATACGGGCGATGGGGTCAAAAACCTTTCGGTTCCCCAGCGCGCCACCATCACCAATATGGGTGCCGAGCTTGGGGCGACCAGCTCGATCTTCCCGTCCGATGAGATCACGCGCGAATTCCTTGCGGCGCAGGGAAGAGAAGAATGCTTCTCGCCGCTTTGCGCCGATGCTGACGCTACCTACGACGAAACGGTGGAGATCGATCTTGATACGCTTCGTCCGCTTGCCGCTTGTCCCCATTCGCCCGACCGTGTGGTTCCCGTATCCGAGCTTGTCGGCTTAAAGGTCCACCAGATCTGCATCGGCTCCTGCACCAACTCCTCGCTTGCCGATATGCTGACGGTTGCCGCTATGCTGAAGGGGCGCCACGTGCATCCCGACGTCAGCCTTTCGATCTCGCCCGGCTCCCGCCAGGTTCTCGTTGAGCTTTCGCGCCTTGGCGCGCTTTCGGATATGCTGGCGGCGGGTGCCCGCTTGCTGGAATGCGCTTGCGGCCCCTGCATCGGTATGGGCTTCTCGCCCGAAAGCCGCGGCGTAAGCCTTCGTACCTTTAACCGTAACTTTGAGGGCAGAAGCGGTACGAAGGATGCCGAGGTCTACCTCGTTTCGCCCGAGACCGCCGTTGCCGCCGCCGTATACGGCGAGGTGACCGACCCCTCGGTCTTCGGGGATATCAAGCCCCTTCCGCTGCCTGAGCGCTTTACTGTCGACGACAGCATGATCCTTATGCCCGCCGAGGAGGGTGAGGAGGTCGAGGTCGTGCGCGGCCCCAACATCCAACCCGTCCCGAAGGGCGTGGCCCCTGCCGAGGTGCTTTCGGAAAAGGTGCTTCTTAAGGTGGGGGATAACATCACCACCGACCATATTATGCCGGCAGGCACCAAGATCCTGCCTTATCGCTCTAACGTTCCCTATCTTTCGCAGTTCTGCTTCCGCGTGTGTGACGAAGGGTTTGCCGACCGCGCTAAGGCGGCGGGCTCCGGCGTGATCCTCGGCGGCGTGAACTACGGGCAGGGAAGCTCGCGTGAGCATGCGGCCTTGGTTCCGCTTTACCTCGGTATCCGCGCCGTCATCGCTAAGAGCTTTGCCCGTATCCATCAGGCAAACCTCGTAAACGCGGGTATCGTTCCGCTTACCTTTACCGATCCTGCGGATTACGATGCGATCGGCGAGGGTGCGTCCATTGAAATCAAAGATTTCCGCGCGGCCATCAACGGCGCCGATACGCTTACCGCCGTGATCGGCGGAAAGCAGGTTTCGCTTACCATCAGCTTGACCGAGCGTCAGCGCGCCATTCTTCTGGCGGGCGGCTTGCTTAATTACACGAGAGAAAGTGAGAAATAAGATATGAATCAGCAGATCGAAGCATCGCTTCTTAAATTCCGTGAGCTTTTGGAATCCCAGCTTGCGCGCGTTGAAAGCATGAAGAATGACGGTGATTTCACCGATTACGCATCTCTTCCCACCATCCGCATCGGTATCTGCGGGGGCGACGGCATCGGCCCGATCATTTGCGCCGAGGCCGAGCGGGTTCTTCGCTATATGCTGAAGGACCTTTGCGAAGCGGGCAAGGTCACCTTCGTTCCGATCGAGGGGCTGACGCTTGAAAACCGTATCGCCCATAACAAGGGTATTCCCGATGACGTGATGGAAGAGCTGAAATCCTGCCACGTTATCTTAAAGGGCCCGACCACCACCCCCCAGAAGGGAAGCGGGATGCCCAACATCGAAAGCGCTAACGTCGCTATGCGTAAGGCGCTTGACCTCTTCGCCAATATCCGCCCCGTCCGCGTTCCCGAGGAGGGGATCGACTGGGTCATCTTCCGCGAAAACACCGAGGGCGCGTATGCCGTCGGCAACAAGGGCATCAACGTTACCGACGACCTTGCGATCGACTTCACCGTGACCACCAAGCAGGGCTCTGACCGCATTGCCCGCATCGCCTACGATTACGCCGACAAAAACGGCT
>JAZRFI010000066.1:0-13712 GCA_045661285.1 Eubacteriales bacterium
GGATCTGGATAAATTCCTGATTAGGATGCTTCCGTCCCCCTTGGGGCGGTACGTTTGCAACCGTTCCCTCCAGGATCTTCAAAAGCGCCTGCTGTACGCCTTCGCCCGATACGTCACGGGTGATAGAGCGGTTTTCGCTCTTGCGGGAAATCTTGTCGATCTCGTCAATGTAGATGATACCGCGCTCGGCCTTTTCTACGTCACCGAGCGAGGGGACGGTATACATCGGCCCCGTCATGATCCCTTCGAGAATCGAGCGTAAACCACGGGCGCCGATCTCCTTTTCCAGCGCCTGCTTAGCAACCGCGCGGAAGGCTTCGTCGGTAAACTCTAAGGTCACCCCGTCTAAATCAAACAGCTTTTTGTATTGCTTGTAAAGAGAGTTCTTCGGCTCTCTAAGAATCGAAACGAGGGCGTCTTCATCGAGGTTATCCAGCGAAACGATGATGGGCAAACGCCCGACAAGCTCGGGAATCAGGCCGTATTTGACGATATCGTGCGAAATGACGTCGCGATACACACCGCGGCCGAGCTTTTCCTTTTTACCGAGGATCTCGCCGCCAAAGCCGATGGTCTGATTTCCGCGGCGCTGCTCAATGATGCTTTCAAGCCCGTCAAAGGCGCCGCCGCAGATAAAGAGGATGTTTTCGGTATGGATCTGGATAAATTCCTGATTAGGATGCTTCCGTCCCCCTTGGGGCGGTACGTTTGCAACCGTTCCCTCCAGGATCTTTAAAAGCGCCTGTTGGACGCCTTCGCCCGATACGTCACGCGTGATCGAGCGGTTTTCGCTTTTGCGGGAGATCTTGTCGATCTCGTCAATGTAGATGATGCCGCGCTCTGCCTTTTCAACGTCATAGTCGGCGGCCTGGATCAGGCGAAGCAGAATATTTTCTACGTCCTCGCCGACGTAACCGGCTTCGGTAAGCGTCGTGGCGTCTGCGATCGCAAAAGGCACCTTCATCGTGCGCGCAAGCGTCTGGGCAAGGTAGGTCTTTCCAACGCCGGTAGGGCCGAGAAGAAGAACGTTGCTCTTCTGGATCTCCACCCCGTCCTCTTTATTCTCTTGCAAGGAAAGAATACGCTTATAATGGTTGTAAACGGCGACGGAAAGCACGCGTTTTGCGGCGTCTTGACCGATTACGTGCTCGTCCAGCTTCTTTTTGATCTCTTCGGGCTTGGGGAGCGTTTCGAAGGTCAGCTCTTCCTCTTCGCCCTTTATTTGAAAGGCGCGGCTCTCCTTGATCAGCTCTGCGCACGCGCCGACGCATTCGTCGCAAATGCAGGCCCCCGCGCGTGAGGGGATCAGAAAATCAACCTCATTTTCCTTTCTGCCGCAGAAGGAGCAGGCATGGGGAAAGTTTTTGTCGTTTGGCATCGTATATCCCTTTCTGAAAAGAAGCGCGGTTTTCCCGCGCTTCTCACTTTTTAAGAGCGGCTGACGATCACCTTGTCGATCAGCCCGTATGCCGCCGCTTGGTCGGCACTCATGAAATTGTCACGCTCGGTGTCACGGTTTATCGTTTCAATGCTTTGGCCGGTTCTTTCGGCAAGAATGGCGTTCAGCTTTTCACGGGTCTTTAAGATGTGATCGGCGTGAATTTTAATGTCGGTGGCCTGCCCTTGCGTGCCCCCGAGAGGCTGATGGATCATGATCTCGCTGTTGGGAAGGGCAAAGCGTTTGCCCTTGGCCCCTGCCGTTAAGAGGAAGGCGCCCATGCTGGCTGCCATGCCGATGCAGATCGTCGAAACGTCGCATTTGATGAAATTCATCGTGTCGTAAATGGCAAGACCCGCCGAAACAGACCCGCCGGGGCTGTTGATATAAAGCGAGATATCCTTATCGGGGTCTTGGGCTTCAAGATACAGGAGCTGGGCGACCACGAGGGAAGCGGTTACGTCATTTACTTCATCGGCAAGGAAAACGATACGGTCATTAAGCAGGCGAGAGTAAATATCGTACGAGCGTTCTCCGCGGTTCGTCTCCTGAATGACCATTGGGACAAGCGCCATGGTTTATACCTCCAAAAGAGAATTATTCTTCGGTTTTTGCTTCGGCGGCATCAGCAGCCTTTTTGGTGGTGGGTTTTTTCGCGGTAGTCTTCTTCGCGGGGGCAGCTTCGCCCTCGGCGGCAGCCTTCTTCGCGGTGGTCTTCTTGGAAGGAGCCTCTTCACCCTCGGCCTTCTTGGTCGTCGTTTTCTTAGCGGTGGTGGTGCGCTTTGCGGCGGCCTTCTTTACGGGGGCGGCGGCAACGGCAACGGCGTTCTTCTTAACGAAGTCGGCGGCGGCCTTTACGAGCAGATCATCGGAAATGCCCTTATCCTCGACCAGCTTGCGAACCTCTTCTTCGGGCATATTATATGCCTCGGCAATGCGCTTATATTCAGCGTTGATATCTTCTTCGGTCACGGTAAGCTTTTCAAGCTCGGCGATCTTTTCAAGAGCCAGGCGGATCTTGACCTGCTTTTCGGCCTGCGGACGAAGCTGGGCGCGCATGGTATCAAGGTTCATGCCGGTATACTTCAAGTAGGTGGAAAGATCAAGCCCCTGCATACGCAGACGGTTGTCGTAATCGCGAAGCGAATTCTCGGTCTCGGTCTCGAACATGCATTCGGGAATATCGGCCTCCATCTTATCGATGAGGGCGATCATAACGTTCTCCTCAAACGAAGCGTCGGCGGCGTTCTTGTTTCTTTCTTCCATTTTAGCCTTAACGTCGGCCTTGTATTCGGCAAAGGTGTCGAATTCGGAAACGTCCTTGGCAAACTCATCGTCAAGGGCGGGAAGCTCGTTCTTCTTCAGACCGTTCAGCTTTACGGCGAATACGGCGGCCTTTCCGGCAAGCGACTTCTCGTGATAGGTCTCGGGGAAGGTGACGTTTACGTCAAAGCTTTCACCGATGCTCTTGCCGACGATCTGCTCTTCAAAGCCGGGGATGAACTGACCGCTGCCGAGCTTGAGCTCGTGGTTCTCGGCTTTGCCGCCGTCGAAGGCGACACCGTCAACGCTGCCGTCAAAATCGATCACGGCGATATCACCGTCCTCGGCGGCACGATCGGTCACGTCGACCGAACGGGCGTTACGCTCTTGCACGCGGCCGATCTCGGCATCCACGTCTGCATCGGTAACGGGGGTCTCGTTGCGCTCGGCCTCAATACCGGCGTAATCCTTAACCGAAACCTCGGGCTTGACGTAGACCTTGGCAAGAAGCACAAGACCGTTTTCGTCAACCGATTTAACGTCAAATTCAGGGCGGCCGACCATATTCAGTTCGGATTCCTTCAGGGCGGCGTCAAACGCGTCGGGAATGCACTCGTTGATCGCATCCTCGTAGAAAACGCCCTTTCCGTACATTCTTTCGATGATAACGCGAGGGGCCTTACCTTTACGGAAGCCGGGGACATTGATCTTCCCGACGTTCTTCTTGTAAGCCCGATTGACAGCGGCTTCGAATACCTCTTTATCGACACCGATCTCCAGGGTGTAAAGATTTTTGTCTGTCAATTCTTTGTTGATGAGACTCATTTTTTTTCCTCCAAAAGTATGAAAAAATTAAATAATTATTATATAACCACATTATTCTACCGCATTCTTATGGGAAAGTCAAGCCTTTTTTGAAAAGAAATGGGTACATTTGCCCGCAAAGCGTTTAAACGGGGGAAATTATGCGGGGCACGAAATCCAGATAATCGGCCGAAATCAGCATAAAGTCGATCCCGCGGTGAGAAAGACGTTGCGGGGCGGTATAATTCCCGTGGATGTGGCCGAAATAACAGCGCTTGACCCCGTATTGCACCAATAGATCGGTAAGCGGGGTGATCTCTTTATCGTTCCAGAAAGGAGGGAAGTGCGTAAAGACGAGGATCTCCTTGCCCGAAACCGCTCTTTCGGTCTCTGCCTCCTTCAAGCTGATCCCGAGGCGTATAGCCTCTCTTGCGATCATTTTATCAAAATCGGCGTTCGTTGCGGCCGAGGAGATTTCTTCTTCCGAAAACCAACCGCGCGTTCCGGCAAGAATGAACTCTTCGGTCACGGCGATATTGTTATGCAGAAAAGAAAGGCTGGTAAGCCCCTTTTCCTCCAAAAAACGGTTCATTTTCGAAAGCGTTGACCACCAGAAATCGTGGTTTCCCTTACCAAGATACTTCTTTCCGGGGAGCGAGTCGATAAAACGAAGATCGCTTTCGGCTTCTTGCAAAGCAAGCGCCCAGGAAATATCACCGGGAATGACCACAGTATCGTCGGGGCCGACGAGGGCGCGCCAGGCTTTATTCAGTTTTTCCGTATAACCCGTCCACCTTCTGCCGAACACTTCCATGGATTTGTTGCAGCCGTCGGCGGTTGAAAGGTGTAGATCCGAAATGACAAATAAGGACATAAGCACAGCCTTTGTATAAAAAATGTTCGTGGGGAAAGAATAAAAGAAAACGCGAGAAAGGAGAAAGCCATGAACGAAACCGAGAAATGCACGAAATGCTTAAAAGGCGTTTCTTGCGATGCTACCAACTGCGTATACAATGGGAAGAACAATACCTGTCACGCCTCTGAGATTTCGGTAGGCCCTCACAGTGCTTGCACGAGCGCCGAAACCATCTGCGCGACCTTCAAGCCGAAGGATGAGGTTGTGGGCTAAATACCCGAGCGGGCCGTTTGGCCCGCTTTTTTATTTTTGCGCGAAGGAAAGCACGCGCTCGGCCATATCGGCGGGATCGATCGCATCGGGATGCAGGATCTTCTTTTCCGAAAGTCCGCAAAGCGGCAGGGGGATCTCGGTGCCCGTAAAGGAAGCCAGCTGATCTAAAACGCCAACGTCGCCTTTGGCCTCCTCGTGAAGGGCCGAAAGCACGGCGGGGGCAAATTTATAGGGGCTTGCCGTCGAGGCGACGACGACGGGAACGCCGCCCCCGTTCTTTTCAAGATACGCTAAGGTCGCGCCATAGCCGACGGCCGTGTGCGTATCCATCAGATACCCGTATTTTTTGAAGGAAAGATCAAGCGCATCGGCGGTTTCTTCTTCCGAGCAGCAGAAAGCGAGGAAGTGCTCCTTGATTTTAGTCAATTCATCTTCTGCCAAGGAATAAGTTCCGCTTTCGTTAAGATTTTTCATCCAATTTGCGGTTTTTTCAGCCCCAAAAAGGACGTATAAGAGGCGTTCAAGGTTGCTGGAAATCAAAATATCCATCGAGGGAGAGACGGTCATATGGAAGGGGCGGCAACGGTTGTAGACGCCGCTTTCGATGAACTCGGTAAGGACGTTGTTGCTGTTGGAAGCGCAAATAAGACGGCGGATCGGAACCCCCATTTTCTTGGCAAGATACGCCGCGAAGATGTTGCCGAAGTTTCCGGTCGGAACGGTTACGTCGATGGGATCACCCGCCTTGATCTTGCCCCCCAGCAGCATATCGCAATAGGCCGAAACGTAGTAGGCGATCTGCGGGGCAAGGCGCCCCCAGTTGATCGAGTTGGCGCTGGAGAGAAAGACGTTTTTATCGTTTAAGAGGGCGGCGATCTCCTTGTCCGAGAAGATGCGCTTTACGCCGCTTTGGGCATCGTCAAAGTTTCCGTAGATGCCGCAAACGTCAACGTTAGAGCCCTCTTGGGTGGTCATTTGCAGCTTTTGAATATGGCTGACCCCCTCGGAGGGATAGAAGACCTGAATACGGATGCCGGGGATATCGCGGTATCCTTCAAGCGCCGCCTTTCCGGTATCACCCGAGGTAGCCACGAGGATAAGGGCGGTTCTGGTCTCACCGGTCTTTTTAAGGGCGCGCGAAAGCAAGCGAGGCATGATCTGCAGGGCCATATCCTTAAAGGCGCAGGTCGGGCCGTGGAAAAGCTCTAAGGCATAAACTCCGTCTCCGATCTCGGAAAGAGGCGCGGCGCCCCCCACGAAACGGTCAGAAGCGTAGGCCGCGCGGCAGTCTTCCAGCAATTCTTCCTCGGTATAATCGGTTAAATAGAGTGAAAGGATCTTCGCGGCTCTTTCGGGATAATCCATAGCGCAAAGGACCTTGATGTCCCCCTCGCTGAGCGAAGGGATCGCTTCGGGCATATAAAGGCCGCCGTCGGGGGCAAGGCCGTTTTTGATGGCAAAAGCGGCACTTACGCCTTCTTTTGCGGTGCTTCGCGTGCTGTAGAAATTCATAACTTTTATCTCTTTCTTATTTTAAAAAGGTATTTTATGATCAAAAAGGATTTTTCAGGTGGTTGATCTTGCGTACGCGGATCCCCTTTTTGGGAGAATATTCGGTATAGACCTCAATAATATCAATACGGATATTATGGGGCCAAGCAATCTTTTTGGCGTATGCCTTGGCAAGCGTGATAAGGTTTCTCTGCTTGTCGGGGGTAACGGCGTCCTTCGGTGTACCGAAAGGGGAGTATCCCCCCTCCGTTCTCGTTCGGGTCTTTACCTCGCAGATCACCAGCGTCTTTCCGCGCTTAGCGATAAGATCGGCTTCTTTTCGGTAAAAAAACCAATTTCTCTCTAAAATTCGATAGCCGCGGAAAAAGAGGTAACGGGCGGCCGCCCTTTCCCCAAGATCGCCAAGCTTCCGCTTTTCGGTTTTTTCACTCATTTTTCGCTATCCAAAAATTTCAAAAAGCTTTTGCGGTAAATGGGTGCGGGGCCAAGCCTTCTTACAAGATCCATATGATCCTTCGTGGGATAACCCTTGTGCTTGGCGATGCCGTATTCGGGATACATAGCGTCAAGCTCTATGCACTGGCGGTCTCTCGTTACCTTGGCAAGAATACTGGCAGCGGCAATCGAGGCGCTGACCGCATCCCCCTTTACCACCGCCTTGGCGGGGACGGGGATATTTCGTACGGTATTTCCGTCGATAAGGGCAAAATCCGCCGCAGGGGAAAGCGCCTCAATCGCGCGGCGCATCGCCAGCATAGAGGCGTTTAAAATGTTCAAAGAGTCGATCTCTTCGGGGGTGGCGGAAGCAATGGCGTAGGCGATCGCTTCCTCCTTAATAATAGGGAAGAGGGCTTCGCGTTTCTTCTCGGTCAGCTTTTTCGAGTCGTTAAGCCCCGGAAGAACAAGCCCCATCGGCAAAATAACGGCGGCGGCGACGACGGGGCCGCAAAGCGGCCCGCGGCCCGCCTCGTCCACTCCGCAAATAGCGGAATATCCTTGGTCGGTATAAAACAGTTCGTATTCGTAAGAGGGCATTTACGCTTCCTCCTTCGGGAATTCAAGCGAGATACGTCCGAAGATGCCGCGGCGGAATTCATCCAGCAGCATACGGCAGGTGCGGTCGGTGTCGGTCTCGCCCTTAGAAACGATCAGCCCGCGTTTTTTGGCGATCTCATCAAAAAGCTCAAAGACCGAAAGCGCCTTGATCGCTTCGGGATCGAGATGATACCGCTCACAAAGCCTTTCGGGATAACGGGCAACGAGGATCTCCAGCAAGCGGAAGGAAAGATCTTCAAGATCCAGAATATTATCCTTGATCGCGCCGGTCAGGGCTAAGGAAACGCCAACGGCGTGGTTTTCAAATTTTGGCCAAAGAACACCGGGCATATCAAGCAGCAAAAGCCCGCCACCGGCCGTGACCCATTGCTTGGTAAGCGTAACCCCGGGGCGGTTTTCGACCTTGGCCTTCTTTCCACCCGCCAAGCGGTTGATCAGCGAGGATTTTCCCACGTTCGGGATCCCCACGACCATAGCGCGAAGAGGGCGCCCACTCATGCCTTTTTCCTCATAACGAGAGATCTTTTCGGCAAGAATTTCTTTTACCGCTTCCGAGATCGAAGAAAGGCCGTTTCCGCTTATGCAATCGGTCTCCACGCACGCAACCCCTCTTTTTTCATAAAAGGCGCGCCAAAGGCGGGAAGCGTTCGGGTCCGCAAGCCCCGATTTGTTTAAGATCTTTAAAAGCGGCTTGTCCTCAATAAGCCGCCGAAGCTCGGGGTTGGCAGAGCTTTTGGGAACGCGCGCGTCAAGCACCTCCAAAACGATATCGACCTGAGGCAGACATTCGGTGATAAGGCGGCGCGTTTTCGCCATATGCCCCGGGAACCATTGAATAACACCGGGTTGCATCAGCGAACACTCCCAAAGCTCGAAAAGGGCATAAGGCGCAAAAGCACCTTTCCGAGGATGATATCGGCGTCTACTTCGCCGAAATAACGGCTGTCAAACGAATTGTTTCGATGGTCGCCCATAACGAAAACACATCCGTCGGAAACGGTTATCGGTTGCATATTGGCCTTAGTGTCAACGTGGACGTCATCGAAAAAAACGTAAGGCTCGCTAAGGGCTTGCCCGTCAACGTAGACGACGCTATCTTTAATTTCCACCGTCTGCCCCCCTACGGCGATCACACGCTTGATAACGGCCTCGCCCTCTTCAAGCTGGCTATAGCGCTCGGTGATCTCGTCGGGCATCTGTAAAACCACGATGTCCCCGTTCTTGGGGGTGTATAAAAGGTCGGAGATCAGCAAACGGTCACCGTTCTCCAACGTATGGCTCATCGAGCTGCCGCTAACGACCGATAAACGGAAAAGGAAGCTCGTTACCAGCAAAAGGACGGCGAGCGTGATCGCGATCAGCTCAACGGCGTCAAAGATGCTGTGCGGAAGCTTTTGAAGCTTTTCCTTTTTTCTTTCCTCGATCTCGCGGTCTATCTCCTCGTAGCTGATTTGATTTTCATCCATAGATCAGGCATCTCCTTCCATAGGCTTTTTTCCAAGGAACAGATCCATAAGCGCGGTTCCGTCCGAAATAAAGCGGCGGCGTCTTTCGGCGCTCTCCTCGGTGAAGGAGGGGGTGCCGACGTGCATGCGGTCGCTTTCGTATATCATAAAGGGTACGGGATCCGAGGTGTGGGTGCGAAGCGCGATCGGCGTCGGATGATCGGGAAGCACCAGGATACGGAAGGCTTCGCCGCATTTACAAAGATATTCGTAAACCGGGCGCAGGATCAGCTCGTCGATCTTTTCGATCGAACCGATCTTGTTTTCCAGCTCGGCGCGGTGGCCGCACTCATCGGGGGCTTCTACGTGAATATACACGTAATCCTGCCCGTTCGCAAAGGCCTCGATCGCGGCGTCGGCTTTCCCCTTGTAGTTGGTGTGATAATTGCCGGTCACCCCTTCGACGAAGGGAACCTGCATGCCGGCGCAAAGACCGATCCCCTTGATCAGGTCAACGGCTGAAACGACGGTGCCGCGAAGCCCCCATTTTTCATAGAAGGAGGGGAGGGCCGGCTTCTTTCCGGGGCTCCAGAGCCAAGCTGAGTTCGCGCTCTTCAACCCGCGTTTCTTTCGGTCGAGGTTTACCGGGTGATCTTTTAAGATCTCGTGGCTTTTCTTCATCAGGCTCAAGAAGGGCTCTCCTTCTTCGCCCGCGGGGAGATGATCGCCGATCCTTTGACCGATAATGTCGTGCGGGCGGCAGAAATTATAGGTATCGTTTCCGCCTTTCCAAAGGATGCAGTGGCGATAGCTGATACCCGTATAGAAGCGGCGAAGCTCGTTCCCCAGCTTCTCGTCAAGCGCCTTGATGAGAACATCGGCCTCCTCGGTCGGGATCTCGTCTGCGCTGTGGTCAAGCATGATTTTGTCCTCATATTCGCCTTCCTCGCTAAGGGCGACCAGGTTGCAACGGTAAGCGGTATCGTCCGCGTTCATCGTAAGCCCCATGCTGACCGCCTCTAAAGGCGAGCGGCCCTTGGAAAAGCGGCGAGGGTCGTAAGAAAGGATAGCAAGGTTAGCCGTATCGCTTTCGGGTACCATACCTTCGGGAACGTTAAGGACCGTACCGACCGTACCGACCGAAGCAAGCTTATCAAGCAACGGCTTTTTGGCAACCTCCATCGGGGTCTTGTTTCCAAGCTCTGCGATCTTATGATCCGCCATCCCGTCGTATACAAGAACCAGAAATTTCATAAAGTATTATCTCCACACAAAATTATTCAACATATTATATCATATAATCTTTAGGTTTACAATGGGAAAGAAAAAAAAATAAAAAAATGTAAAAAAGCCCTTGATTTTTTAAAAACGCTGTGATATAATTCATTAGTCATCCGCGGTTTTGCGGGATATGATGAAAAAGAGAACAGTCCGCTGCGATGCTCCGTAAGAATGTTCGATGTGAAGGAGGAGCCTATAATGGAAAAGATCCAGGCTTTTGTAAGTGAGCAATTGAAACAGGAGATTCCTCAGTTCGAGATCGGTGACGTTATTCGCGTTCACAACAAGATCAAAGAGGGATCGAGAGAAAGAATCCAGCTCTTCGAGGGCACCGTTATCGCCAGACACGGCGGCGGAATCTCCGAGACCTTTACGGTCCGCAGAGTTTCGTACGGCGTAGGTCTTGAAAAGACCTTCCCGATTCATTCTCCCAACGTTGTCAAAGTACAACTGATTCGCGCCGGTAAGGTTCGTCGCGCCAAGCTTTACTACTTGCGTGACAAAGTCGGCAAGGATGCGAAAGTCAAAGAGAAGATTTGACCGAAAAATGACCGCCGATATCGGCGGTCATTTTTCTTTTTTTCAAGCGTGATCAGCCCATGTTTTCGGGCAACTTTTTTCCGCCCAAGAGGTGGAAGTGCAGATGGCGTACCGATTGGCAGCCGTCCTCGCCGCAATTGGTGATCACGCGGTAGCCGTTGGTAAGGCCAAGTTCCTTCGCAATCTTGGGGATCGCTTCAAAAACCGCCGCGACAGAGGCGCTGTTTTCGCCGGTTACCTCGTCTGCCCCGCCGATATGAAGGCGCGGAATGATAAGGACGTGGCAAGGGGCTTGGGGATTGATATCGTAAAAGGCGTACACCCTTTCATCCTCATACACCTTTTTCGAGGGGATTTCTCCCTTGATAATTTTACAAAAAAGACAGTCCATCGTTAAATCTCCCGTTTTTTCTTTTATTATATCAAGAAAATTGAAGAAAATCAAGGCATTTCTCAGAAAGGAACCGTATGATCGAGCTGCTTTCGCCCGCGGGCAATTTTGAAAAGATGAAGGCTGCCATCCGCTTTGGTGCCAACGCCGTCTATCTGGCGGGCAAGGGCTTCGGTATGCGTGCCGCGGCCGGCAATTTCAGCGAGGAAGAGCTGAAGGCGGCGGTCTTCTATGCGCGAGAGCGGGGCGTTAAGGTCTATATCACCGTAAACGTTCAGCCCCGCGAAGAGGAATACGCGCGATTAGGCGAATATTTGCGCTACCTCGGTACGGTCGGCCCCGATGCGCTGATCGTTGCCGATCTTGGCGTTATGGCGCTGGTAAAAGAGCTTTTGCCTAATATGCCGATCCATATATCCACCCAAGCCAACGTGGTTTCTTCCGCGGCCGCTTGTGCGTACGCCGCCCTTGGGGCTGAGCGTATCGTCCTTTCAAGAGAGCTTTCTCTCCAAGAAATACGCGCAATTCGCGAAAAGCTGCCAAAAGAGGTAGAGCTTGAGGCCTTTGTGCATGGGGCTATGTGCGTTTCGTATAGCGGTCGGTGCTTGCTTTCCAATTATCTTATCGGGCGAGACGCTTGCCGCGGCGCTTGCGCGCAACCCTGCCGTTGGCATTACACGGTCAAAGAAATCACCGCTACGGTCGTTGAGGAAAAACGCCCCAATGAGATCATTACGGTACACGAAGAGGGCGGCGAAAGCTTTTTTATGAGCAGCTGCGATCTTTGTATGATCGAGCATATCGGAGAGCTGATTGAGGCGGGGGTCACCTCCTTTAAGATCGAAGGGCGTATGAAAAGCGCCTATTATACGGCCGCCGTTACCAACGCTTACCGTATGGCGATCGACGATGCCCTGCAAGATCGCCCCTACGACCCCGCTCTGATGCGCGAGCTTGAGTGCCTTAGTCACCGCCCCTACGATACCGGCTATTTCTTCGATTCCCCTCACGAGCGGGCTAAGATCACCGAGGTTGACGGCCCAATCGGAGAAAAAGCATATCTCGGTAAGGTTCTTTCTTATAATGAAAAAGAGGGAATGGCGTTAATTCTGCAAAACAATAAGCTTTCCTCTTTTCAAAGGGTTGAGCTTTTGACCCCCGGTCGTGTCGGCGTTCCCTTTGATATCGGTCAGCTTTATGACGAAGAATTGAACCCCATTGAAAACGCCCCGCATCCGCAAATGCGCTTTTTTGCCAAAATGCCGTTCCCGGTAGCCGAAGGGGATCTTCTGCGAGCCGGGGAAGAACTGTAAGGAGTGTAATATGGAACCTTTTATTGAGTTATTAAAAGCCTTTTTTATCGGCATCATCCAAGGGATCACCGAATGGTTACCCGTCAGCAGCACGGGGCATATGATCTTGTTTGACGAGTTCGTCAAGATGCAGGTAAGCCCCGACTTTAAGGAGTTTTTCTTGGTGGTGATCCAGCTTGGGTCGATCCTTGCGGTTTGCGTCCTCTTCTTCCACCGCCTAAATCCTTTTTCGGCGGTGAAGAGCCCCGCGGAGAAGCAGGATACCTTTCGCCTTTGGGGAAAGGTGCTGGTTGGCTGCGTGCCGGCAGGAGTCCTCGGCGTGTTGCTTGACGATTGGTTTGAATCCAATTTCTACAATTTTCTGACCGTTGCGATCGCCTTGATCGTTTACGGCGTAGCCTTTATTCTGGTAGAGCGCAAAAAGGCGGAAAAAACGCCGCGTGTCGAAAACGTTTCGGATCTTTCCTTCCGTGACGCCTTTTCGATCGGGTGCTTTCAGGTGCTTTCCTTGATCCCCGGCACCTCTCGCTCGGGCTCGACCATCCTTGGCGCCTCGCTTCTCGGTGTCGGGCGCACGGCGGCCGCCGAATTTTCCTTCTTTATGGCGCTTCCGATCATGGCGGGCGCATCGCTTTTGAAAGCTGCTAAATTCGTTTTGTCCGGGGTTGGAATGAGCGGTACCGAAATCGGGGTTTTGATCATCGGGCTTGCCGTTTCCTTCGCCGTGTCGCTTCTGGCCATTCGCTTCTTGATGGATTTCGTAAAGAGACACAGCTTCGAGCCGTTCGGTTGGTACCGTATCGCCCTTGGCGTTCTGGTTATCGGCTATTGGGTATTCGGTAAGCTTATTTAAAAGAAAAAAGCGGTTTTGAACCGCTTTTTTCTTTTTTACTCTGAAACAGTAAAGGTGTTTTTGTCCTTCAGGTGATCAAAGACAAGATAGGGGACCAGGTCGCTCGTTCCGTTGTTATTTTCGTATTCCTCTTGGAACACCGTGGGATTAGAGGGAACAACGGTGCCTTGAGAGATCGAAGAGAAGGCGGCGGAGTAGTCGGAAAGGCGGGTATAGTAGGTGGACTTGTAGGCGTTAATGCCGGCTTCGGATACGTCCAGCCCTTCCGCTTGAAGAATATAACCGAGGATCAGGGAGCGCTTGATGATATTCTTCGCGCGCGTTTCCAAAAAGCTTTCCAAAGAGGTGCCGTCTTTGATACCGAAATAATCTCTTGCATAGGCTTCGGCCGAGGTATAGGCTCTGTATCCCTGATATCCAAGGGCCACCATCTGATTATTTACTTCAAAGGCGCCGATCGCTTCCTTGCGCATCATGGCCATATATCCTTCGACCTCGTTCGGGGGATAGGCGATGACCTCGGCTTTTTCCATCAGTGCGTCGTAAAAGGCGTCGGACACCGCCTCGTAATCGTCGTAATTGTGCAGGGTGAGGCGCCAATCCTCAACCAGCTGCGTGAGGGCTTCGAGGGGCGTTCTTCCGTCCAGCGAAACCAAGGGGAAATACTCGGCCATAAATTCGTAATCG
>JAZRFI010000067.1:0-32631 GCA_045661285.1 Eubacteriales bacterium
ATGAAGATCGGCAATCTCGGCCAGCAGCTGTTTTTGAATCGCTTCCACCGTCTTCACCCCCGAACCTTTTCATTCAGCGTACGGCACGCGCCGTCTGCCGTATCGGTCAGCCCCGGAACGATCTCTTCGGGGGTGCCGATCTTACTCACCTTACCGTCCGCAATCACGACGATACGGTCGGCAATACGCAAAATACGCTCTTGATGCGAAATAATCAAAATCGTACCGCCCTTTTCCTCGTGCATCTTTTCAAAGACGCGGATAAGGTTTTGAAAGCTCCAAAGATCAATACCGGCCTCGGGCTCGTCAAACACCGAAAAGGCGGTGCCGCGCGCCAAGACCGTAGCGATCTCGATACGCTTTAATTCGCCCCCCGAAAGGCTGGCGTTTACCTCGCGGTTGATATAGTCACGCGCGCAAAGGCCGACCTCGGAAAGATAACGGCAGGCCTCGCTTACGCCGATCTTTTTCCCGGCCGCCAAGGTAACAAGATCACGCACCGTGATCCCCTTGAAGCGCACCGGGGTCTGAAAGGCGAAGCTGATGCCGCACTTGGCGCGCTCAGTGATAGAAAGCGAAGTGATATCCTTCCCGTCAAGAAGGATCTGCCCACCGGTAGGGGTGAGGATGCCCGCAATGATCTTGGCAAGCGTTGACTTGCCGCCGCCGTTCGGGCCGGTCACGGCGATCACACGGTCACCGAGGGTAAGCGAAACGTTTTTGAGAATATCCTTTTTCTCTTCGCCTTCTCCCGCCGTGTAGGAGATGTTTTTTAATTCAAGCATAGTTACGTCCTATAACGCCCTTACGGCGTTCTTTTTAAATATTGTTATAAAAGGTTTCGATACTATGACCGATATATTTGCTGCAATAGCACTTATGACAACGCGGACACACGTAATGGCCGCAACGGTCGCAAACGCCCTTATACCGCTCGTGAAACTTATGGTGGCAGGAGAAGCAACGCTTTTTATTTGCCCTGGCTTCAAAATAATACTTATCATAGCGCTCTATGTCGATAGTCGGAAGCTGATCGAAAAAGGCGTATTTTTGCCGAACCTGCTCGTAAGCGTTCAAGTAATCGCGCAGATCGTCAAGCTCTTTATCCGAAAGTGCCTTTTTCAGCTCACTGAGGCGGATCCTTTTGATCTCCTTCACAATGGTGAGATAATAGGTTTTAACATCCGCCGTCGGGATCACGCGCCCGTCAAGCTCAGCGGTCGCCTTATCCATACTGTGGAAGGTGGTGATATACTCTTCAAAATCCATATAGAAGCCGTTTCCGGCGTTGGCGTCGTGGCTGAATTTCTGCAGCAGCCAATTGATATTAGCATCGACCAGCTTATACTGCTCTTCGGTGTAGGCGCGGCGGTGAGCCTTACGCCAACGCTCGGTACGGCGAACGAAATCGACCTTTTTAAGAAGGATCTTCTCGCCCTCCTCCGAAGCAATACGATAGAGATATTCCTCGTAATCGGCGCGCAGACGCTCGCCCTCTTCTTCAATCGACTTGGCTTTATAAATACGCTTCTTTTCTTCCTCGGGTACAACGTAGGTGCGCGCGTAACGCTCGGACTCCCCGATCATTTCCTTGATCAAGCGCGAATCGGGAAAAAAGGGCAGATGCTTACTTTGCGTACCCAGCATCAAAAGACGCACGTAGTCGTTCAAAAGATCGTCGTATTTTTTCGTGCCCGGTCTTGCAAGGCAAAGAATGGGCTGCGAAAAAAGAAAGGCAAATTGGCAAAGAAAGACCGAAAGCGCGACGGCGATCAGGGTTATGATCAAAGCCCTTACTCCGCTGAGCGCGCCCAAAACGACCGAAATGGGAATGACAATAAGGAAAAGAAGGCGTACAAGGCTGCGCGCCCGCTCGTAACGGTTGCTTCGGTTAAGCCGCTTTTCGATTTTTAAGATCTCGTCGGTCTTGGGTAGGGGGCCGTTATGAAAACGCTCCATCCATGCGCCCTCCTTTCATAATTTTTTTGAAATCAAAAGCCAAGGCTCTTGATTTTTGCTTCCATGGCGGCAGCCTCTTCTACATCGAGCAGACCGGTCTCCATATGATAGGTGATGCTTTCACCGGGGGCAAGATACCGCTCCTGTCCCTTCGACTTGCAATAGAGGTATCCTTTATGCTCAGCCGTGGCGGGCAGAACCATACCGAGGGCATCCTCGTCCTTCGTGCGGGCGATCCAACGGACGCCGAAGGGCAGCTCCTCGGGATAGTGGGTAACGTAGCAGGCGCGGCCGTCAGGCAGGATCTGCATGGTATAGGCCTTTCCGTTCTCGTCGCCCGTGTAGGTGCAAGAAAAGACGATCTCGGGCTGATAGGACTGCCCCTCGGCCCCCACCTCATCCATAAGACCTTGATCGGTATCCAAGCGATCAAGATAGGCGTTGGTGGCAGCGGCCGCCTTCGGCTCGTAATTCTCGGGAACCTCGTGATTGACGACAATGCTTTCGCGCTTGGCGGTATAAGCCAAACGGGAACCGTCTTGGGGGCGGTGGTTGATATGGCAGAGATAGAAGTATTCAAGCGGCAGATCCTTATGGTTGACGAAATTCACCGTCACGTCAAGCGAGCTTTTGCCCTCGTACAGCTTGATAAGGGGGGTGAAATCGTAGTTCTGCTCAAAGCAGCGCTTGAAGGAGAAGGTACCGCTGATACCGATGTATTTGCCCTTTTCGTCCTCACCGAGAACGATCCAGTTGGTAAGATATTTGGCGATCGGCAGCTCACCGTGCGGCAGATGACTGTCTTCAGCAGTGGGGTTCCCCATCGCGGTAAGACCGCAGTGCATCAAAAAGCCGCCGTAGGTCTCGCCGTATACGTGAAGCGGCTCGATCGGCTCGTCATAGATCGATTTCATGGTAAGCTCACGCCCCAAGAAGCTGGCGCGCCAAACCATCTGGCCAAGATAAGGCAGGACGACGATCTCACCCTTATCGTTGGAAAGGCGAACCGCCTTTATTCCCGTGCTGTAAACGAAAAGAGAGGCCGAAAGCGCCCCGCTTTCCACAAGGCAGGTCTCTTTTTCGGTAAAATAGCTTTCTTTTAAATAGGTCTTGATCTCCATAATGCATACTCCTTACGTAGCATATAATTTTCCGCATAATAGTATATCATATAAATATAAGAAAGTCAACATGATAAAGCGGGGTTTCTTTTTATTTTTTCGCCCCGTTTTTCCTTTATTTCTCGAAAACATCCGCTTTAAAACGATATCTTTGTAAAATTCGAAAAAGTCTTGAAAAATCGCTTGTTATGATGTATAATAAATCAAAATCTCATTTAAGGAGATCATTATGATAAACGATCTTATCTTCGCCGCCCCCGAAAGCGAGGGCGTAAGCTCGGCCGGCATTTTGGAATTTATCGATTTTGTTGACCGAATCAACGTCAATATTTACTCCTTTCTCCTTGCCCGAAACGGCAAGATCTTAGCCGAAGGATATTATAAGCCGTTAGATGAAAATTTCCGGCACCGTCTGTATTCCTCCAGTAAGACCTACGTAGCGATCGGGATCGGTCTTTTATACGGGGAAGGAAAGCTGAAGCTTACCGACCGCTTGATCGATTATTTCCCCGAATGCCCGCGCGAAGGGCTTAGCGAATGGGTGCTGAATTGCACGATCGACGACGCGCTGAAAATGTCGGTTCCCGGAACCGGAAACTATACGGCGAGCGACGACTGGGGGCTTTCCTTTTTCCGCCCCCAAAGCCCGGTTACCAAGCCGGCAGGAACCCTCTACGCTTACGATACGGGCTCCTCGGTCGCCCTATGCCGTTTAATAGAAAAGCTTTCCGGCAAGCCCTTCCTCGAATATATGCGTCCCCTCTTTGATAAGATCGGCGTTGGAAAGGATATTTGGTGCGTACAAACCCCCGAGGGGCACGGCTGGGGCGGCAGCGGCGTGATCTGCACGACGCGCGATTTCGCCAAATTCGGCGAGCTTCTTTTGAATATGGGCAACTATAAGGGTGAGCAGCTGATCCCGAAGGACTTTATGGAAAGAGCGACCTCTAAGCTTGTTTCCAATAAGATCGACAACCGCGGCGGCTCTTACACCTGCTCGGGCTATGGCTACCAGATCTGGAAATCCCGCCACGGCTTCTGGCTTGCGGGTATGGGTGGGCAGGTTGTTTTCTGCTACCCCGAAAAAAATATGGTCTTCGCCTGCAACTGCGATACGCAAACGACCGGTGCCTTCAATGGATATCTTATCCTCGGCGATCTCGTTGATTACTTTATTTATGATAAGATCGGCAGAAAGCGCGCCCCCGGCAAGGATTACGAGCGCTTGAAGGAGCGCTTGGCCGCCTTGGAGGTAAAGCCGAAGCTCGGAGAAAAATATTCCGAAAAGGAAGCGCTTATCAACGGCAAAACGTACGTTTTGAGGGAAAACGCATGCGGTTGGAAAAGCTTTCGTTTCGATTTTTCTGAGGAAGAGGGCTGCTTAACCTACGAAAACAGCCGCGGCATCAAAACCATTCGCTTCGGGCGCGAGAAATACAAAGCTTTCTCCTTCCCCGAAACCCACTACTACGACAAAAAGGTTGGCACCCCTTCAAACCGTGAATTTTCTGCGCACGCCGCATGCGGCTGGGATGCCGGCACCCTGCTTGTCAAGGTGCTTGTCATTGACTCAAACAAGGGTAATCTCCTTATGCGCTTCGGCTTTACCGACGACGGAAAGGAAGCGGCGGCCGTACTCGTTAAGGTGGCCGAATTCTTCTTGGAAGATTATCACGGTCAAATGTCGGGATATCTGAAAGAGGACTGAAAACGGCTTGCCCCTTTTCGTTCATCAAGCAAGGAAAAACGGCTTTTTAAAAGCCGTTTTTCTCTTGCGCCGTCTCTTTTTTCGGGGCTTCCCTCTTTTTTTGAAAAATCCCCTTTACAAATCGTTTTTTATATGCTATACTGTATGGGTCACGGAGGCATAGCTCAGTTGGTTAGAGCGTACGGTTCACATCCGTAAGGTCGAGGGTTCGAGCCCCCCTGTCTCCACCAAAAAACAACGGCTTTCGAAAAGCCGTTGTTTTTTATCCAAGCCGACGAAGGGGGCTTGGTACGGCATCAACGGAAAAAATCATTAGATGAAATCCGTCGCAAAGCCGGTAATTTTAAAGAGCCGCCCCATGCTTTTAAGGCAGGGGATCGGCTCTTTCTTTTTTTAGCCGAAGGTCTTGCTTTTTCGGCATAATTATGTTATACTGGCCATACGAAAAACTGCTTATAATGCGGCGGTTTTAGACGAGGTAACTCTATGAAAATTATTGAAAAAATAAAAGCGAAGCGGCAAAGCTTAAAGAACAATGCGCCCGTAACGATCGCCTTTATCGGAGACAGCGTCACGCAGGGCTGCTTTGAGTGCTATAAGACCGGGCCCGAATCGCTTGAAACGTTTTTTGATTATCCGAACGCGTATTCCACGCGCCTTAGGGAAATGCTGGCGATTTTGTACCCGAACGTACAGGTAAATATTATCAACAGCGGCATCAGTGGGGATAGCTCGGGCGGCGGCCTTCTTCGCCTTGAGCGAGACGTGCTTTCCTATCACCCCGACCTTGTGGTGGTAAGCTACGGGCTGAACGATGCGGCCGCCGGCGGCATCAACGGCGTGAACGCTTATGGTGAGCGCTTAAAGCAGCTGTTTGAGCGCATTACCGCAAGCGGCGCCGAATGTATTTTCCTTACCGAAAATATGATGAACACGAAAACCAGCGTGCATCTTACAGACCCCTTCTTCATCGGCCTTGCCGAGCGGTTTGCCAAGATCGAAAACGAGGGCATTTTAGCCACCTATTTTGAAAAGGCCAAGGAGGTTGCAAACGCATGCGGCGTTAAGGTGTGCGATTGCTATACCAAGTGGAAGAAAATGGAGCAGGCGGGCGTGGATACCACCGAGCTGCTTGCAAACAAGCTCAACCACCCCATCCGCCCCTTGCATTACCTTTTCGCGTTTTCGCTGATTGAAACCATATTTGAATAAGAAAATCCCCGAAGGGGCAGATCCCCTTTGGGGATTTTTTGCGCTTTTGACAGCAAAACACGCTTAATTTTTGGGGGTTATATTGCAAATATTGACCTTACGGATATTTTTTCTTCATTATTTTGCCACCTCTTCTATTTTTTCTTGCAAATTGTATAATCCTCTGTTATACTATATATTGTAATATTAGGGGCTTCATACGCCCCGGAAAGCAGGACAAGCTATGTTCGTAAAAAGCCAAAGCATGATTTCGGACAGCGAGCTTAAGGAGATCCTTAAGAAATCGTTGGAGGGAAAGAACCCGAAAAAGGTTCTGATCCTGCCGCCCGACTATACCCGTATGTATTCGGGCGCCGGGAAGATCACCGCTTATTACTACGATATGTTAAAAGACACCGCCGAGGTGGACGTTATGCCCGCCCTCGGTACCCACGTCCCTATGACCGAAGAGGAATGTGAGACCTTCTTCCTCGGAAAGGTTCCCTTTGAAAAGATCCTGGTGCATAACTGGCGCACCGACGTTATGAAGATCGGCGAGGTTCCCGCCTCGTTCGTTCGCGAGGTTTCCGAGGGGCTGGTTGATCAGACGATCGACGTTGAGGTCAATCGCCGCATTATGGATCCCTCGTACGATCTGATCATCTCGGCGGGGCAGGTCGTCCCGCATGAAGTTGTCGGTATGGCCAACTATTCGAAGAATATCTTCGTTGGCTGCGGCGGCAGCAGCATGATCAACAGTAGCCATATGCTGGGCGCCTTCTACGGAATGGAGCGCATTATGGGTAAGGACTTCTCCCCTGTTCGCCGTGTATTCGACTACGCGCAAGAGAATTTCCTCGCAAAGGTACCGCTGATGTACGTCTTGACGGTTACCACCAACTCGGGGGATGAGACCAACCTGCACGGCATTTATATCGGCAACCAGAGAGAGCTTTTCGAAATGGCGGTCGAGCAGAGCCAGGAGAAGAACCTCAACCACATGGAAAAGCCGCTTCAAAAGGTCGTCGTTTACCTTGATCCGCGCGAATTCAAAAGCACCTGGCTTGGAAACAAGGCGGTATACCGCACCCGTATGGCGATTGCCGACGGCGGCGAGCTGATCATTTTAGCCCCCGGGGTCAAGATGTTCGGTGAGGACGCGGAAAATGACCGTTTGATCCGTAAGTACGGCTACGTCGGTCGCGAGAGAGTTCTTGAGCTGGTGAAGGAAAACGAAGATCTGCAAGAGAACATGTCGGTTGCCGCTCACCTTATCCACGGCTCGTCTGACGGGCGTTTCTCGATCACCTATTGCACCGAGCTTCTTAACGAAGAAGAGGTCAAAGGCGCCGCCTTCAAGTATATCCCTTACGCCGAGGCCGCCAAGAAATACGATCCCGCCGTTTTGACCGACGGGTTCCACACGATCGACGGAGAGGAGATCTTCTATATCAGCAACCCCGCGCTCGGTCTTTGGACGAGGGACTGATATGGAAAAGATCATCGACCTGCACACCCACTCCCGCTGCTCGGACGGATCGATGACCCCCTGTGAGCTCGTGCGTCACGCAAAGGAGCAAGGCATTGCGGCTATTGCCCTTTCCGACCACGACGGCGTAGACGGGGTCAAGGAAGCCGTAGCGGAAGGGCAGAAGTGCGGTGTTGAGGTCATTCCCGCCATTGAGCTTTCGGTACAGTCCGACACCGAAACGCATATTCTCGGTTATTTTATCGACGTCGATTCCGACGCGATCAAGGAAGCGATGAAAAAAATACGCGAGGTTCGCACGCTTCGCGCCGAGGATAACTGCCAAAAGCTTAACGAGCTTGGCTTCCCCGTTACGATGGAGGAGGCCCGCGAGGTGGCCGGCGGTGATATCATTTGCCGCGCGCATTTCGCAAGGCTGCTTTTTAACAAGGGGCTCGTCGGCAGTGTAAAGGAAGCCTTTGATAAATACCTCAGCAACGGGCGACCCGCGTACTCGGGTCGGCAAGCGATCACCGATAAAGAGGCGATCGATCTCATTCACCGCGCGGGCGGTATCGCTTTCGTCGCGCATCCGCATCTCATCCGCCTTTCGGATGATGCGTTGTTTGCCTATCTCAAGGAATTAAAGGCAGCAGGCCTTGACGGGCTGGAGGGCTATTACACCGAATATACCGATGAAATGGCCGAAAAGTTCCGCAAAATGGCCAAAGAGCTTGATCTGCAGATCTCGGGCGGCACCGATTTCCACGCCGCCATGAAGCCCCATATTGCCATTGGCCACGGGCTTGGGAATATGCAGATCCCCTACTCGGTTCTCGAAAATTTAAAAAAATATTATAAAACAAAGAAAGAAGGTACTTGCAAATGAAAAAGTCTGACATCGGTCTGATCGGTCTTGCGGTTATGGGTGAAAACCTCGTAATCAATATGGAAAGCAAGGGCTTTACCGTATCGGTTTACAACCGTACCACCGAAAAGGTCAAAAACTTCGTGGAAGGTCGCGCCAAGGGTAAGAACATCGTTGGTGCCTACTCGCTGGAAGAGCTGGTTGACAGCCTTGCCAAGCCCCGTAAGGTCATGATGATGGTCAAGGCCGGCGCTGCCGTTGACGACATGATCGAAAAGCTTCTGCCCCTGCTTGAGGACGGTGATATCATCATCGACGGCGGTAACTCGCACTTCCCCGACACCGCCCGCAGAACCGCTTACGTTGAAAGCTGCGGCAAGCTTTATATCGGTACCGGTGTTTCGGGCGGCGAAGAGGGCGCCCTGAACGGCCCCAGCCTGATGCCCGGCGGCTCGCCTGCCGCTTGGCCCACCGTTAAGCCGATCCTGCAGGCCATCTGCGCCAAGGTTGAAGACGGCGCTCCCTGCTGTGACTGGGTTGGTGAGAACGGCGCCGGCCACTTCGTTAAGATGGTTCACAACGGTATCGAATACGGCGATATGCAGATGATCTGCGAAGCCTATCACCTGATGCGCGATCTGCTTGGTCTTTCGGCCGACGAGATGCACGAGGTCTTTGCCGATTGGAACACCAAGGAGCTTGACAGCTACCTGATCGAGATCACGAAGGATATCCTGGCTTACAAGGACGAGGATGGCTCGCCTCTGGTTGAGAAGATCCTTGACACCGCCGGCCAGAAGGGTACCGGTAAGTGGACCGGTATCGCCGCGCTTGACGAGGGCGTTCCGCTTACCCTTATCGGCGAAGCCGTATTTGCCAGATGCCTCAGCGCCATGAAGGCCGAGCGTGTCGAAGCCTCCAAGGTTCTTTCCGGCCCGAAGCCCGAATTCAAGGGCGACAAGGCTGCCTTCATCAACGATATTAAAGACGCTCTGTTTGCCGCGAAGATCGTTTCCTACGCCCAGGGCTACACCCTGATGCGTTCGGCCGCCAAGACCTACGGCTGGAACCTCAACTACGGCGGCATCGCCCTTATGTGGCGTGGCGGCTGCATCATCCGCAGCGTATTCCTTGGCAAGATCAAGGAAGCCTTTGATAAGAACCCCGAGCTTTCGAACCTTCTGCTTGACCCCTTCTTCAAGGGCGTTATGGAAAAGGCCCAGGCCGGTTGGAGACGCGTTTGCGCCGCCGCGATCGAGAACGGCATCCCGATGCCCGCTATGAACTCGGCCCTTTGCTACTTCGACGGCTACCGTGCAGAGCGTCTGCCCGCTAACCTTCTGCAGGCCCAACGCGACTACTTCGGCGCCCACACCTACGAAAGAGTTGACGCCGAGCGCGGTCAGTTCTTCCACACCAACTGGACCGGTAAGGGCGGTAACACCGCTGCTTCCCAGTATTCCATCTAATTTATAGGAGGATCTTCTTATGAAGCTGAGAGAAAACTACAAGTACGCTCTGGTGGTTCCCACCAGTATGGGCGTTCGTATCTGCCCGCCCGACGGCCAGCCCGTCTACTCGTCCGAGCTGTTCCGTATGCAGGTCACCAGCGCGGAGACCAACGTTGCCAGCATCTCCTCGTACCTCGGCCTTCCCACCCACGTTCTGACCGCCTTCGTTAAGGATAGCCCCATCTCCAAGATGATCAAGCACAACCTTCTCGGCCGCGGCATGACCTTTGAGGGTCCCGAAGTCGAGCAAGGCGGCCCCTGGGGCTACCGTCACCAGTTCAACATCGCCGACAGCGGTTACGGCGCCCGTGGCCCTCGCGTACAGAACGACCGTGCGGGCGAGGTTGGTCGTACCCTTTCGATAAAGGACTTCGACCTTGATCGTCTCTTTGGCGAAGAGGGTGTTGGCGTTCTTCATCTTTCGGGTCTTATCGGCGCTCTGTCGCCCGAGACCAGCCAGTTCTGCCTTGAGCTTGCCCGCGCCGCCAAGAAGCACGGCACGCTCATCGCCTTTGACCTCAATCACCGCGCTTCCTTCTGGAAGGGCCGTGAGCAGGAGCTTCACGACATCTTCACCGAGATCGCCTCTGTCGCCGACATCCTCGTCGGTAACGAGGAGGACTTCCAGCTCTGCCTCGGCATCGAGGGTCCTGAGGCCGGCGGTAAGGATCTCGGCTCCAAGATCGAGAGCTTCAAGGCCATGATCAACTGCGTGCGTGAGAAGTTCCCGAACGCCAGCGTGTTCGGTACCACGCTCCGTCAGGTTATCAACGTTAACCACCACCTCTGGGGTGCTATCCTCTGGAGCGACAACGAGTGGCACATCGCCGAGCCCCGTGACATCACGGTCCTTGACCGTATCGGCGGCGGCGACGGCTTTGTTGGCGGCCTTCTCTACTCCATCATCAAGGGTTGGGATGCCGAGAAGCAGCTGCAGTTCGCTTGGGCGAGCGGCGCTCTTGCCACCACCTTCCTTACCGACTATGCCCAGCCTGCGGATGAAGAGCAGATCTTCAGCATCTGGGGCGGTAACGCTCGCGTTAAGCGCTAATCTATGTCTTATACAAAAAGCGGAATGGTTCGCCATTCCGCTTTTTCTTTTTCCCTTCCCTTTTTCCAAGAAAAATTCAAAAAAGGGCTTGCAATCCTTTAAAAGATGTGGTACAATAGATTCCGTTGGTAGCAACCGCCACCCATTTATACGGACAGGTATCGAAGTGGTCATAACGGCCCTGACTCGAAATCAGGTAATCCTTCACGGGACCGAGGGTTCGAATCCCTCCCTGTCCGCCAACAAAAGGCACCCAAAAGGGTGCCTTTTTTCGTTGGCGGACAGGGAGCTCTCGAATCCTCTTTTCGCGTTAGCGAAAAAGGGGTCGCATACGCCACCCGAAGATCGGGGAGCTTGCTCACAAGCGGCGCGGCGAAAAATCTTCGCCAACGGCGAATATCCCTCCCTTTGGGATGCCTTTTTTCGTTGGCGGACAGGGAGCTCTCGAATCCTCTTTTCGCGTTAGCGAAAAAGAGTATTGCCGCTCGCGGGAAGCAAAGGAATAATCGCTCAGGTTCGTACTATCCCCAATCCCGTATGCTCGCATGGCAAGATACCGCCAAGGCGGTATGCGCATACGCCACCCGAAGATCGGGGAGCTTGCTCACCAGGCGCAGGGTGCGCGTATCTTCGCCAACGGCGAATATCCCTCCCTTTACGGGTGCTTTTGTTTTTGAAACAGTACGTTAAGAGCGATGTTGATTTTTTTGCTAAAACGTGATATAATGTTTATAGGCAAATTCAACAAATACGAAAGGGGAACGCTTTATGAAACGAGTATTATCGATCCTGATTGTCTCTTTCCTTTTCCTTTCTATGCTTGTGGGATGCGATATTTTTGCCTTACCTGATAATAAAGGTCAAAGCACTACAAAAGATCAACAGACTACTGTTTGCACGCATAATTGGATAGTAGCCCAGGTTCATTATGTATGTGCTGAATGCAAAAGAACGCATTTTTGTGACAAACCTGAATATTGGGAGAGAGTGGGAAGCTTAAACGAATCAACCACTATGTATAGATGCAAAATCTGCGCTTCCAAGCATTATACTTTGCTCGCATATGACTCATACCGTGCCGTGATCAAAATGAGTTCTGTTTTTCCCGATATTATCGATCTTTCCAAGACAGATAATACGTGTCTGTATATTTTCGAGCGCTACGCCGAGGTCATCGGTACATACGAGCTTACCGAAGCTACTTTAACTCTAACTTTAGAGACCGGAGACGTATTTGTTTTTAATGTTGTAGACGATAAGCTTGTATTTGATGCAAAAAAATCGTCCATGCTTGTCGTTCACGATGGAACTGTATTTGAGAAAGACATATACAGAAAATAATTTTTATAACAGCACAGATGCTTTATTGCGCGAAAAATATTTTCCGCTTTTCGCTTGCTATTTTCATAGCATTGTTATATAATGGGAAAGTGAGGAATTTTCCTCTATAAATTTACATCATCGCCGGATGAAAAAAGCGGAAGAGAACCGTTTGGTCACCGAAGAAGTTATACTTTCAGGTAAAAGGACCGCTTTGGGACGGCACATTGAAGAAGGCGCCATTAAGCGCTACCGACGAAGCAATTTCCGCAAGGAAAGAATCTTTCAGGTAAAAGGACAATGTTTATAGGAGAAGCTATGAATATTGTCTTTTTTATTTTTGAACTGATCGGCACGGTGGCGTTTGCCCTTTCGGGGGCGCTGACCGCCATAAAAAAGGATATGGATATCTTTGGCGCGTGTGTATTGGGTATGACCACCGCGATCGGCGGCGGGGTCATACGGGATATCCTATTGGGGGTCACCCCGCCGACGGCACTTGTTAATCCGCTAAACGCGTTTGTAGCGCTTTCGGTATCGGCGCTGACGTATCTGCCACCCATCCAAGCCTACCTTTCAAAAAAGCATCGGAATTATGACTTTTTCATGCTGGTTGCCGACTCGGTGGGGCTTGGTGTTTTTACCGTGATCGGGGCGCGCGCCGCCTTTACCTACATCGGCGCCCCCAATCTTTTTACCTCGGTTCTCCTCGGGGTGATCACCGGGGTTGGGGGTGGCGTTATGCGTGACGTTTTTTCGAAGGACGTGCCGAAGATCTTCGTTAAGAACTTTTATGCTTGCGCTTCCGCGGTCGGCGCCCTTCTCTTCTCACTCGTTTATCCTTATCTTCATAACATTCTTTCGCTTTCGCTGGGGATTGCGGCGGTTTTAACCTTGCGGCTCCTGGCGGCGACCTTCCGTTGGGATCTACCGAAGCCCCGTCATCCCGAGCAAGAGCGAAACGCTGCGGTAACGGCCGAAAAGGAATTGATTAAAAAACAAAAAATGGGGTAACGGTTGCTTTTCCCCTTTCCTTCTGCTATACTTTATATAAACCATTCTCTATCTTACGAGGTGCTTTATGTCTAAGCTTCGGGACAAGCTGCTATACAGCGAGCGGGCGCAAAAATTGTACGCTTCCTTTCTGCTTCCTTTTTTGCTCGTTATACTGATTTGGGCGATTGTTTTCAAATTCAATATTAATTCCTTATTGAGTATTGAGTGGAACCGCGGTTTGCCGCTATGGGAGCGTTTTCTTGGGGGGCTCATCCCCTTTCGCTCGTTGATTGATTCCCTAAAGCCCGTGAATTGGTGGGGGATCGGGGTGTTTCTCCTTAACATTTTCTGCTTTATCCCCGCGGGGATGCTCTTACCCTTTATTGCGGGAAGAAAAAAGAGCTTGCTTTGGATGCTGCTTTTCATCTGCGGCCTTGAGCTGTTCCAGCTTTTTTCGGGCTTTGGGATCTTGGACACGACCGATATTATCACAAATTTCGCAGGCGTACATATCGGCTGCAAGATCTTTGACCTCTTATATCCTCGCCTTTCGGAAGGGGTGATCAATACGATGCTCCTCGCGCTGGTATTCCCGGCCTTCGCATGCGCCGTATTCGTTACCGTGCGAACGGTTATCTATTTCCCAATTTAAAAAGAAAAAGAAGCACCGCGGTGCTTCTTTTTTCTTATGTAATTACGCTTCGTCGGCGGCCTTCTGGATCAACAGAGTCGCACGCGAGGAAGCGATGACCTCGGTGGTCGTGGTGGTGGTAGGCTTCCCTTCAATCTCATCCAAAAACGCATCCAGCGTTGTACCGACGGCCGTAAGAGGCTCGATCTCGCGGGGGGGCTTTTCCCCATCGGCGCAAAGCGTGACGGTGGGCGTGTTGACGCTGAAGGAGATCATCCCCTTATCACCCCAGATATGGAATTCCCAGTAATAGGGATACTTGTAGCCCATACTGTTGGGGGCGGAATAGGAAACGTCTGCAAGAACGCCGGCGCCGCCCGAAAGCGTCAGCATAAACTGGCCGCAATCCAAGAAAGCGGGCTCTTGCTTCGCGTAGGCGTTATAGCAACGCGCGGCGTTGATCTTTTCAAGCGTTTGACCGGTAAGATAGGTAAGAAGGTCGATGCCGTGGATCGCGATATCGTTGATCGTTCCGCCGTGCTTCCCTTCCTCGAAGTACCAGCCGGCGCGGGTGCCGTACTGCAGGGGGTGCTGCCCGCCGAACTGAATGTTATGAATGTCGCCAAGCGTCCCCTCTTCAATGATCTTTTTCGCGGTCAGAATATTTTTATGATAGCGAAGGTCAAGCATCATACCGACCGAAAGCCCTTTTTCCTTGGAAAGACGCTCAATTTCCGCAAGCTCGTCAAGCGAGGTGCAAAGCGGCTTGTCGGCAATCACGTGCTTACCGGCGCGAAGGGCGGCAATGGCATGACCGCCGCGGGCGGCGTAATAATCACCGATGGCAACGGCATCGATGCTCTCATCCGCCAGAAGCTCTTCACGCGAGGCATAGGGAAAGGTGAGCCCGATGTTTTTCTCGGCGGCTTCACGCGTGGCGGCATCCGCCTCATAAGCGCCCACAAACTCCACGCGCGGATTTTGCTTCATCAGGTTGTAAAGCGAGAAAATATGGCCGTGACGGCACCCGATAATGGCAATCTTCATGTTTTTTTCCTCTATTTCTTATTTACCGTTGATCTTATCCTGCAGCATCGCGTAGAACTTATCGGGATCTACGGGGAGAGAAACGGTTTGCTTGGTCCATGCGGACATATGAATGGCGTTCGAAATATTCATTTCGTTAATGCCATTCTCACCGGGGGCAATCAGCGCTTCGCCATGCTCGATCGCGTTAACGAAGTTTTGGGTGATCTTTTGATGGATCGCGCCCTGCGGGGCTACGGGAATATCGATCGTCTCCCAAGCGAGCTTCGGCATACGTTCCTTCGTGGTTCTGTTAAACTCACGCTCGTCGACCGCGGTGCGCTTAAAGGTAAGGCGGTTGTCTTCGAGGATCAGCTGGCCGCGGCTACCCGCCACCTCCAAGCGGTTGGTGCCGGGGGCTTCACCGGTAGAGGCAACGAAAACGCAACTAAGGCCGTTGTTGTAGTGCATATGCACCGTCATATCGTCCTCAACCTCGATGTTATAATACTTACCGAACTCGCAATGCGCGGTGATCTCATCGGGCACACCGAAGATCCATTGCAGAATATCAAGGTTGTGGGGGCACTGGTTGATAAGTAAGCCGCCGCCCTCGGTCTTCCAGGAAGAACGCCAATCGGAGGAATCGTGATACGCCTGGGGGCGATACCAGTCGGTCGCGATCCAGTTCACGCGCTTGATCTCTCCAAGCTCACCGCCCTCGACCATTTCTTTGATCTTCATAAATTTATCAGCCGTTCTCAAGCAATACATGATCGAAAAGACCTTGCCACTTTCCTTGGCGACCTCGTTCATTTCATAGACCGCCTTGGCGTAAACGCCCGCGGGCTTTTCAACGATAACGTGAAGCCCCGCCTTTAAGCAATCGATAGAGATAGTGGGGTGATCGTAGTGGGGGGTGGAAACGATGACCGCATCGCATTCGCCCGAGGCAATCAGATCGTGATGATTCGAAAAAAGCTTTACCGTATCGCCAAGCTTTTCCTTTGCCTTTTGAAGCTGCGTTTCCCGGATATCGCAAATCGCGGTCAAAACCGCGTTTTCGACCAGTCCTTCCGACAAATAATTTTCGTGCAGACCACCGATGCTGCCGTACCCGATAATACCGAATCTTACCATAGCTTTATCCTCCATTCAAGGGAATTACATATAGTCTCCCTTACTTAAAAGTATACAAAGTTTTTATACGCAAGTCAATTGCACTTTGAACAAACACATTTGCGTTAATTGCTCTTTTTATATTCTATTTTTTTAAGAAAACATTGGGTTTTCAAGCGATTTTAGAGAAAGTTTTTCAAAAAATATGCGTTTTCAGGCAAAAACGGATAGCAATTTTCGCGCATATTCGCTCTTTTTAAAGCTTAATTCCCGAGCGCGCGTAGGCAAGAGGGGAAAGCCCCGTCTGCTTTTTGAAAAAACGCGAAAAATAATGCACGCCCGAAAAGCTGAGCCGCTCGGCGATCTCGGTAACGTTGAGATCGGTATCCCGCAGAAGGCGCTTAGCTTCCTCGGTCTTCATCGAAAGAAAAAGCTGCATAACGCCGCCGCCCGTTTTTTCGTAACACAGGCGCTTTAAGCTGCTTTTGCTAAGACCCATATACGCGGCGATCTCTTCGACCGAAAGGGTCGAGGAAAGCCGCTCGGCAAGATAAGAGCAAAGCCTTTCGTAGAGATATTCGCGATAATTCTCGCGATTGTTGGGTAAAAGCGCCTCGCCCTTTCCGTCCTCGCGGTGGCAAAGCGAGATCAAAAGAAGCTCTAATTTGCTTTTAAAAAGAGAAAGCTCTACGCTTGAAATATCGGGGGCGGGCCATTGACCGAAAATCTCCCCCTTATTTTCAATCGTGCGGAAAATATGCCGCCCTTCGGAAAACAGCTCGGAAAGAACGGCGCGCTGTTTTTCGGTGGGGGTAAACACGTAACCGGCAAGATCGCCGAGTGCGGAGGAAGCGCAACGAAAGCTGATAATGCCTACCTGCGCCCGATTGGACTCCCCGTTTTCGCGGCAGCGATTCGGCGGGCAAAGGATCAGCTGTCCGTTTTGCAGCGAATAGCGTTCTTCACCAAACGAAAAGGCGTATTCGCCGCCGTCTATGTAAATAAGCTGATAGAAATCGTAAGGCTCAGCCGGGGGACCAACCGTTTTGATAGAGGCGTAATAGACACCGATCACACTATCGACCGACAAAACGCTTTGCAGCGGCGTTTCATTTCTTCTTCGCAAGACGATCCCCCCTTTTTTTCTTTTATTATACACCACGGCTTTGCTTTTTTCAAGGAAAAATGAGCCGATTATGCAAAAAAAGGCAGCTTTTCGTCTGCCTTTTTCGGTGCCTATACTCAGGAAAGCTCGCTTTCTTTTTCCACTGCCTTGTAAAGAAGGGCAATAAGTTCCTCTTCGCTTTCGATCTCGGCGGTATACGGATGGGTCTTCTTCACCTTTTCAAAACGGGCCTCAGCGCTTTTCTTTTTTTCTTCATCCTCAAAAAGAAGCGCAAGCGCAAGGTCGGCACGGATCACGGCGGGAAAGGACGCCATCTGCTTCATAAAGCTTTTTTGTTTTTTATCATAAAGAGCCATGGCCGCTTCCTTATCTTTGCGAAGAGCACAAAGATACAAAAGGTCAGAAGAAAGGAGAAAGCGGAAAATCCCAAGCAGCTCTTCTCCACGGGCAAGTAAGCGTTTGGAAAGCACCTCGGCTTCCCCAAAGCGTTGCTCGTCCATCAGGCGGTTTTCGCAAAAGACGGCAATGGTTGAAACAAGCGAATCCCCCCACGCATCCTCCTCGGGCAAAAGAAACCATTCCTCCTTCATATCGCGAAGGCGAATCCCTTTTGCCGTTTCGGCACTGATCGCCAGCTGAAGCCAAAAGGCGTAAAGGGCTTGGGGATTTCTCTTCATTTCAAGCGTGTTGCGCCCGTCGTTGTTCACGACTCCCAGCTGAAGCGGAAGGCCGTTCGTCAGGGCAAAGGCAAAGCCAATAAGAGAAGCGAGTAAAAGGAGCATGTGTAAAACGGGAAGATGGGGACACAAATAGGAAAGGCCAAAAAAGAGGGCGGCAAAAAGCAGGTTTAACAGCGAGCCGCCGAGGTTATAAAGGATATAGGGGCATTTTCCGTCGACAAGCGGTGGCGGGATAAGCAGGCATTGTCCACCCGTACCGAGAAGCGAAAGACGGCGAAAACGAAGCTTCCCCTTTTCTTTTACGAGCATCAGGCTTCCGATACGGAAGGAAGAAAACCCGTATCCCGTTAAAAGCCCCGCTAAAAGATGCCCACCCTCGTGAATGATGATCGACAAAAACAAAACTCCGATCAAGAAAAGAAAAAAGGCGGCAAACAGAAAAAGCTCAAGAAAAGGGTTTTCTTCCATAGGAAGAAGAGTGACCGTATCCGTGATAAGAAAACCGCAGACGCCGCCCACAGCAAGATACATAAGAATCGCGATTAGGTTTCCAAAACGGGGGGATTTTTTTTTTTCGTTATTCTTTTTCATTCTCTTCTCCTTCGATCGCTTCGATATAAAAGCTGACGGGGCGAAACCCGTCGTTACACGATATCATGGCGGAATGGGGGTTCCTCATCCAACCGTCGTAAAAATTGCCGCCCCCTCTGCAAAGGGTATCGACGAAGGGGCTCATACTTTCCCACGCGCTTTCGCAAAGCCCCGCGGGGCGTTCCCCGTTCTCAGAGAGAAAGCTTTGCCCCATTTGCATATCGCAGGCGTGAGAAATGGGGTTTTCGTAGCGCTTCATTAAATCGGGATAGGTTGTGATCGCCATGACCGTGATGCGGCATTTTTTCATATTGTTTCTCCTTCCTTCTCCGCGTCCCCCTCTTGACAAAGGGCGTCTTTTTTCGTATAATCGGTATATCATTCAAAAACGAGGAAATGTATGAGCGGATTTGTTTTAAAGATGATCGCGGTCGTCATTATGATCATCGACCATACGGGACTTTTCTTCTTCCCCGAAGCGCAGTGGCTGCGCATCATCGGGCGCATCGGCTTCCCGATCTTTGCCTATTTCATTGCGGAAGGGTTTACCTACACGCGTTCTCGCATAAAATACTTTTTGCGCATTTTCGTTTTAGCGCTTATTTGCCAGCTGGTATACGGCTTCGTCGGCGATTTTAAAACGATGTGTATCCTCGTAACCTTCTCCTGCTCGCTGATCCTGATGGAGACCTGGGATCGCGCGGCAAAGGCCTACCGACAAAAAAGAAACGGAACTTTTTCGTTATATCTGCTGTTGCTTCTTTCGTTGCTTTTCGGCTTTTATATTTTCTGTCAACATTTCAGTGTGGATTACGGCTTCGCGGGCATCCTTACCCCGTTCCTCGTTTCGCTTTTTAAAAGAAAACCCGGAAAGCTTGCGGCTATGGGCTTCGCCGTTTTGTTGATCACGCTGGAGGTATATCTCGCCATTTTCTCTTGGATCCAGCTTTACGCCTTTCTTTCGATCCCGCTTATCGCCCTGTATAACGGAAAGCCGGGCAGATACCGCATGAAATACTTCTTCTATCTTTTCTATCCTCTGCATTTAGCCGCTTTGTATATAATTTCTTGGCTAATATTCGTCTTTTGAAAACAAAACTTTTCAAAAGATCGGCACGCCCTGCTCCTCGTACAGGGGATTTTTCGGGTCATACCGTTGCGGGCGATAGGTGATCGAAGAAATTTTGGGGCCCGATACGCCGTACTTCGGATTGTACCCGAAAAGGTTGATGTAGGAGGAAAGATCGTCCTTCTCCTTCCCCATTTCGGAAAGAAGCTCGAAGGCGGCAAGCGTATCGTCGATCGCGCGGTGGGTATTCTCGGTATGTAGGCGATAGCTTTCGACCGCGTTGCAAAGCTTATGAGGATAGGGGCGCCGATCCTTATAAATCGTTAAAAGATCCAAGAATTTGGCGCGCTTTAAAAGCTCGGTATACCCATGCCGCAAAAGGCAGTAATACAAAAAGCAAAGGTCGAACTGGGCGTTATAGGCCGCCACAAGGATCTTCCCCTCTTCGGGAAAAAGAGACGCAAAGCGGCGGGCAGCCTCCGCTTCCTCAACGCCTTCCTTTTCAAGCATCTCGTCGGTGATGCCGGTGAGAAGAATGATCTCGTCGGGAATGGTTTGCCCTAAGGGCAAGCGGATAAAAAGATCCATCGTCGCCGATGGCTTCCTTCCCCCTTTTTTATCCATACGGGCAGCGGCCAATTCAATGATCCGATCCTCTTTATGCTTGATCCCCGTCGTTTCGGTGTCGAGTACGATCACGGTATCAAATTGCTTAGCCAGGCTTTTTGGTATCATAGCTTTCCCCTTCTTTTTTTCTTACCCCTATTGTAGCAAAATTTGATTTTTCTGTCAAGAAACGACGTTTCTTTTTCCCATTTTATTAAAACGAAAAGGAGTACGTATGCCGAAAAAGAATTCGCTCTCGATTGAGCCGATCGCTTATATCGAAACCGATTTTCCCGATAAGTTCGGTGTTCCGCGCCAAAGCGGACGGGTAGAGCCCTTACGCGGGCGCATCGTATTTCTGCCCCCCTACAAAAACCCCGATGCCTTGCGAGAGATCGAAGGCTTCTCGCACCTATGGATTCTTTTTGATTTTTCGCTTGCGCACCGCGAGGGGTGGAGCCCGACCGTCCGCCCGCCCCGCCTCGGCGGAAACCGCCGCGTGGGGGTCTTTGCCAGCCGTTCCCCCTTTCGCCCGAACCCCATCGGCCTTTCCTCGGTTCGCCTTTTGGGGATCGAGCATAGCGAAAAGGATGGGGATTGCCTTCTTGTGGGCGGGGCGGATCTGGTCAACGGCACCCCGATCTTCGATATAAAACCGTATCTTCCCTCGGATTGCCACCCCGAAGCCCGCGGCGGCTATGCCGAGGCCGAGGTCTCTCACCGCTTGACGGTAGACTTCCCTCCTCATCTTCTCAACGCGCTTCCGATCGAAAAAAGAGAGGCCCTGCTTCTCTGCTTAGCCGACGACCCGCGCCCCTCTTATCAAGCCGACGCCGAACGGATATACCGTATGCGCTTTGCAAGCCTTGAGGTCGCTTTTACGGTGGAGGGGGATACCCTGTTTGTAAAAGACGTTTACACACCGCTATAAGAAAAAACCGCCTAAAAAAGGCGGTTTTTCATTTTTTTAAAATCAAGCGAAAAGCGAGGAAAGAAAGATCTCAAGACCGATAAGGATGAGGATCACCCCACCGAATATCCCCGCCTTGCGCGAAAGGGCAAGACCGAATTTCTTGCCGATGCAGATCCCGCAAAAGCAGATGAAAAAGGTGATCACGGCGATAACGAGGCAGGAAACGAGCGCGTAAAGGAAATTGTAGGTAGCGATCGTAAAGCCGACCGACAAAGCGTCAATCGAGGTGGCGACCCCTTGCACAAGAAGCAAGCGAACCGAAAGCTTTTTGCGAAGCTCGCACGCCTCATCCCCCGGGGGACATTCGTGCAGCGCCTCGTGGATCATCTTGCCGCCGATAAAGGCAAGCAGCAAAAGGGCGGTAAGCGGAATAAACTTTTCAAGCGACGAAAAGACCGAAAGAACCGTGTGGACGGCTACCCAACCGAGAAGCGGCATCGCCGCCTGAAAGAAAGCGAAGACCCCCGCAACGGCAAGGCTCTTTTTGCGTGACATCGACGGCTCGTGCAATCCGTCGGCCAGGGAAACCGAAAAGGCGTCCATCGCCAGCCCCAGCCCCAAGAGGGCGCTGTTCATAAAAAAAACGAAATCCATTTACTGCCTCTTTAAAACGAAATAGGTTTGGCGAACGGTCATCTTCCTTCGCGCAAACGTATGCATTATAGCAAAAAGGGAACGCTTTGTCAAGAAATTCTATGAGGGCCGCCCGATTTCTATGCCGAGCAGCCCTCATTCGTTTTTCAGAAAAAGATAGTGTTGTAAAGTTTTCTTTTCTTTATTTCGTATTTTTGTCCTTCTCTTTATGCCCGCTATGGATACCGAGATCGTTATCGATCAAGGCGCCGCTATAAATCGATTCGTTGCCGAAGCGGTGGCGGATACGGTCGATCGCCACCTCGATCTGCTCGGTCTTTTTTCTTTTTTCATCTCTTTCTTCATCGAAAAAGCCGATCTGCTCGCCGTCGTCCTTCTTTGAAAGACCGCTGGCCGAAACCGTCAGCATCCGTATCGGGCGATCGCCGTAAAGCAGCCCCTCAACGAGAGATAAAGCGGCCTCGGCCAGCTCTCTGCCAAGATCGCTGGGCGGTGAAAGCTTGCATTGGCGGCTAATGACCGAAAGGGCGGGATCCTTGACCGAAACCGAAACGGTAGAAGCGCAAAGCCCCTTTTTGCGAAGCCGCTCTCCAACCTGCTCGGAAAGCACCGAAAGGCCAAGCCTTACCTCCTCACGCCCTACGATATCGCGGCGGAAGGTCATCCCCTTACTGACGCTTTTGATCTCCTCGCGCTCGGAGGGGGGGATGACCGGCGCCTCGTCAAGACCGTTGGCGGTCTGCCAAAGCTGCTCTCCCATTTTCCCAAGACGCGCGGAAAGAAAGGCGCGGCTGCTGTTTGCCAGATCCCCGATGGTGCGGATCCCCGCGTTCTTTAAGAGGGTGGCAGTCTTCCCGCCGACGAACAGCATATCCTCAATGGGCAAGGGAAATAAAATATCCTTGTAATTTTCCCGACTGATCACCGTAATGGCATCGGGCTTTTTATAATCGCTGCCGAGCTTAGCGAAGGTCTTATTAAAGGAAACGCCGATAGAAACGGTTATCCCGATCTCTTTTTTGACGGTTTCGCTTATCTGCCTCGCGATAGCAAGCCCATCCCCGAAAAGGGCGCGGCTGCCCGTGACGTCGAGCCAGGATTCGTCGATGCTGAAGGGCTCGTAAAGATCGGTAAAGCGCGAATAGATCTCGTTAATGGCGGCCGATATGCGCGCGTATTCCTCGTGATGCGGGGGAACGGTCACAAGAGTGGGGCATTTGCGGCGAGCGCTATACACGGTTTCGGCGGTTTGGATGCCGTATTTCTTCGCCGGCTCGTTTTTTGCCAGAACGATGCCGCGCCGATCCTCTTCACTTCCGCAAACCGCCATGGGAACCGACCATAAGGACGGATTAAGCAGACATTCGACCGAAGCGAAAAAGGAATTACAGTCGCAATGCAGGATGGTTCTTTCCATTCTTACTCCTCCGCAAGCGGAAGCGTGAAGGTAAAGGCGCAGTATTCGCCCTCTCGGCTTTCAAGCGTCAAGCTCTCCTTGTGCGCGTCCATAACCGTCTTGGCGATATAAAGCCCAAGCCCCGCGCCGCTTTTATCCCGACCGCGGCTTTTATCGGTCTTATAGAAACGATCGAAAATGAAGGGGATCTCCGCTTCGGGGATACCCTCTCCCTCGTTGAACACGGTAAGCGCAAGCTTTTTCTTTCCCTCTTTTACGATCTTCAAGGAAAAGATGCCGCCCTCTTTCGCGAATTTGATAGCGTTATCGCAAAGATTGTAAAGCACTTGATGGATCGAATCCTTATCCCCCACGACCCACATATTGTCCGCCTCGGCAAAGAATTCGACCTCCAAATGCTTTTCGTCGATCCGTTGCTCACAGGAGATCAGGATAAGGCGCGCCATTTCACAGATATCAAAGCGCGTGAAATTGAACTTCCGCGTACCCGATTGGATACGGGAAAGGTCGAGAAGCTGGGTAACGAGGCGGGAAAGGCGGCGCACCTCCTCGGCAACGATATCAAGATAATAATCCCGCTTATCGGGCGGGATAACGCCGCCCGTGATCCCCTCGATAAAGCCGAGAATGGTGGTCATCGGGGTTCTTAGATCGTGCGAGACGTTGGCGATAAAGCTGTTACGCATATTTTCCAGCTGCTCAAGCGAGTCGGCCATTTCGTTAAAGGCACGGCCGAGGGTGGCGATCTCGTCGTTCCCCTCTACCCTTACCCGCTTATCGAATTGCCCCTTGGCAAAGCGGGCGCTGACCGTACGCATTTCCTTGATGGGCTCGGAAAGGCGCTCGCAAAACAGATACAAAACGATCAGCGCGCCAAGGGCGATCCAAAGGCTGGTCAAAAGAACCGTGCGCGTTAAAAGACGGGTAAGAGCACCCCAGTTCCCCGCGGTTGAATAAACGAAGAGATACCCAAGCGTATCGCCGCCCTCCCCGCGAAGAGAAAAGCCGCAAAGGATCCCCTGCTCGTCCCCCAAAAGGGCCGCATCGGAAAGCGAAAGGTATTCCCCCGCCTCTTCAACCTTGTCAAGAACGACGGTATTGATCGACCGCCCCGAAAGGTCGGCGGGATCTACCGTCCCGTCGGCGGAAAGAAGGACGGTTCCAAGGGTATCCGAAAGCAAAAGCATCATATTATCGGTGTTAGAGAGAAAGATGCGCAAAAAGCCTTTGTAGCGTTCCTCTTGCTCGGCAATATAGGCGGTCATATCCCGAACGCCCGCTTCCGAAAACGCATCCTCCAAGAGCGTGCGGGCGGCCGTGGCGGTACGCCTTATCTCCTCCTCTTGCTTATCCAGCTCGTAGCTGTTGGCGAAATTGGAAAGAATGGCCGCCAGCATCAAAAAGCTGACGGTCAAAACGACCGTGATCGTGAATAAAAGCTTTGCAAATATGCTCTTGAACATTTTTCCTTATCCGCCTTGCATTTTTAAGTATTCTATGTTATTATTATATATGATTAAATTTTAAATGTCAATTCCGCAAAAGAACTTTCCTTTGCGGACTGAAAGGATGGCTTATTTTGAGTAACAATTCCTCTTTCGTCACCCGCTTTGCGCCGAGCCCTACGGGCTATATGCACATCGGGAACCTTCGTACCGCCCTGTATTCCTATCTTATCGCCCGTCACGGCGGCGGCAAATTCATTGTCCGTATCGAGGATACCGACCGTGAGAGACTCGTCGAGGGGGCAACCGACGTGATCTTAAAAACGCTTGCCGACACCGGCCTTTCCTATGACGAAGGCCCGATCGTTGGGGGAGACCACGGCCCGTACGTACAAAGCGAGCGCAAGGAGATCTACGCGAAATACGCCAAGATCCTTGTGGAAAAGGGCGCGGCTTACTACTGCTTCTGCACCAAAGAGCGCCTTGATGCCCTGCATGAAGAGGATGCGACCGGCGGCTACGACCGTCACTGCCGCGATCTGTCCCCCGAGGAGGTAAAAGAAAACCTTGAAAAGGGGATCCCGTACGTTATCCGCCAAAAAATGCCGCTTACGGGCACGACCTCGTATACCGACGAGGTTTTCGGCGAGATCTCGACCGATAACTGCGAGCTGCAGGACCAGATCCTTATGAAGGCCGACGGGTATCCCACCTATAACTTTGCCCATATCGTAGACGACTATCTGATGGGCATTACCCACGTCGTGCGCGGCAGCGAGTACCTTACCTCGACCCCGAAGTACGTCCTGCTTTACGATGCCTTCGGCTGGGAAAGACCGCACTACGTGCATCTGCCGCTTCTGATGGGGCGGGGCGCCGACGGCAGCGTATCCAAGCTCTCGAAGCGCCACGGCGCCGTCAGCTTCCAAGATCTTTTGGGGGACGGATATTTGCCCGAGGCGATCCTTAACTACATCGCCCTGCTCGGCTGGTGCCCGAAGGAATCCGAGACCGAGTTCTTTACCCTTCGCGACTTAGAGAGCCTTTTCACGATCGACGCCGTCAGCAAATCCCCCTCGGTCTTTGACTACGAAAAGCTTCTGTGGTTCAACGGCGAATATATCCGCAAGCTGCCCTTTGACGTTTTCTGCGAAAAGGTAGCGCCCTATCTCCCCCTCGATATTCCCGAAAACATCAATCAGGAAAAGCTGCTTGCCCTTCTTGCCGGGCGGCTTCGTAAGCTTTCCGAGGCGGGTGAGGTAATGGCCTTCTTCCTCTCGCTTCCCTCGTATGAAAAAGAGCTTTTCGTCAACAAAAAGAACAAGGTAACGCTTGAAAACGCCCCCACCGTCCTCGCCCTTAGCGAGGAAGCCTTGAAAAAGGTCGACGATTTTACGAACGATTCTCTCTTTGCCGCCCTCTCGGCCGTTGCCGAAGAAGCGGGGCTGAAGACCGGCACGCTCTTCTGGTGCATCCGTATTGCGGTTTCGGGTCAGGCGATCACCCCCGGTGGCGCCACCGAGATCATGGAGGTTCTCGGCAAGGAAGAAAGCCTTTCGAGAATCGCCCATGCCCGCAAGCTTTTTGAATAAGCGTTCATTTCAAGTTTAAAAAGGAGATACGTCATGCAAGATGTATCCGAGCTGATCAAGAGCCGTTATACGGCCCTTTCCAAGGGGCAACGCCGCCTTGCCGATATTATAACCGAGAGCTACGAGCGGGCAGCCTATCTTACCGCCGCCAAGCTCGGCGAGCTTTCGGGGGTCTCTGAATCGACCGTCGTCCGCTTTGCGGTCGAGCTTGGTTTTTCTGGCTATCCCCACTTTCAACAGGCCATCCAAAGCATGCTTCGCTCTCATCTGACCCCCAGCCAACGCATTGAGGCCACCAAGCTTCGCGTAGGGGGCGGCGATCTCGTTGCGAAGGTTATGTCGCAGGACGTCGAAAAGATCAAATCGACGATGGACAAGCTCGACCGCGAGGCCTTTTCCGAGGCGATCGACCGTCTGATCAAGGCCGATACCATTTATATTTACGGGGCCCGAAGCGCCGCGGCCCTTGCCTGCTTTTTGCAGCTGAATCTCAATCTCGTTTTTGACCGCGTGCGTCTTTTGCAGCCCAGCAGCGTCAGCGAGGTCTTTGAGCAGATCCTACCGATCGGGGAAAACGACGTGCTTTTCGCCATCAGCTTTCCTCGCTATTCCTCTAAGCTCGTTAAGGCCGTTCAGTACGCCTCCTCCCGCGGGGCGTTCGTTATCGCCCTTACCGATTCGGTCCGCGCGCCGATCGCCGCCGAGGCCTCCTGCCTTCTGACGGCTGAAAGCGATATGGCCTCCTTTGCCGATTCGCTGGTGGCGCCGCTTAGCATCATCAACGCCCTTCTTGCCGAGATCGCAAGCCGAAGCGAAGAGCGCATCAAAGAGCGCTTTGATCGGTTGGAGGCCCTTTGGGATGAATACGATGTCTATACAAAGCCCTGACCTTTTGATCGTGGGGGGCGGGGCGGCCGGTCTTATGGCGGCCGGAAAAGCCCTTGAAGAAGGGCTTTCGGTCACGGTCTTTGAACCGAATGAAAAGCTTGGCCGTAAGCTTTCGATCACGGGCAAGGGTCGTTGCAACCTGACCAACGATTGCTCCCCCGCCGACTTTTTACAAAACGTGACCAAGAACCCGCGTTTCCTCTATTCGGCGATATACGGCTTTACGCCCGCTGACTGTATGTCCCTTTTTGAAGGGCTCGGCGTTCCCTTAAAGACCGAGCGAGGGCGGCGCGTTTTCCCGATTTCCGACCGTGCACTTGACGTTGTCGACGCCCTTGCCCGTTACGCAAAAGGGGCAAGGTTCGTAAAGACGCGCGTCGACGCTGTTCTTACCGAAGAGGGGCGGGCGGTTGGCGTTACGGCAGGCGGGCGAGAATACCGCGCGGGGGCGATCTTACTGGCGACCGGTGGGGTATCCTATCCCCGTACCGGCTCAACCGGTGACGGGCTTCGCATGGCCACCTCGCTTTCCCATACGGTAACACCGCTTATTCCCTCTCTCGTCCCGTTAGAAAGCCCCGATGACGTCTGCAAAAAAATGCAGGGTCTTTCTTTAAAAAACGTTGCGCTTACCCTACTTGATAAAGAGGGGCGCGCGATCTACCGCGATTTTGGGGAAATGCTTTTCACCCATTTCGGTATCAGCGGTCCGATGGTCCTTTCGGCCTCGGCGCATTTACGGAATATCCCCGTAAACGAGGTAACCGCCTCGATCGATTTAAAGCCCGCCCTTGACGAAAAAACCTTGGATCAGCGCTTGCTTTCGGATCTTTCGAAGCAGTCAAATCGCGCGATCTCAAATATTTTAGGCGGTCTTTTACCCGCGCTTATGATCCCCGTTTGCCTTGAACGAACCAAGATCTTACCGAGTAAGACCGGAAATTCGATCACCAAAGAGGAACGCCGGCTTTTGCTTACCTTCTTAAAGGGCTTTTCCTTCCCGCTTTCCGCCTTTCGCCCGATCGACGAAGCGATCGTTACCTCGGGTGGGGTGGATACGCGCGAGGTTGAGCCGAAGAGTATGATGTCCCGCCTTGTCGAAAACCTATATTTTGCGGGCGAGATCTTAGACGTTGACGCCTATACCGGCGGCTATAATTTACAGATCGCCTTTTCGACCGCCGTTGCGGCGGCGCGCGCGATCTCCAAAAAACGAAAGGATACTTCTTATGAAAATTGCGATTGACGGGCCGAGCGGGGCCGGAAAGAGCAGCCTTGCCAAGGCGATCGCCAAACGCCTCTCGATCATTTACGTGGATACGGGGGCGCTGTACCGCAGTATCGGTCTTTACATGAAGAATCACGGGATCGATCCGCACGATGAGGCGGCCGTTGGCGCCGCTTTGCCCGCGGTATCGCTTTCGCTTCTTTTCCGTGACGGAGAGCAGCATATTTTGCTTTGCGGCGAGGACGTGGGCGATAAGATCCGCACGCCCGAGATGTCGATGTACGCCTCGGCCGTATCCGCCCTGCCGACCGTACGCGCCTTTTTGCTGGATACCCAGCGCTCGATCGCCGAAAAGAATTCGGTGATCATGGACGGGCGCGATATCGGCACGGTCATTCTGCCCGATGCCGAGGTCAAGATCTTCTTGACCGCCTCCTCCGAGGCAAGGGCGCGCCGCCGCACCGACGAGCTTTTGGCGAAGGGGGTCGCTTGCACCTACGAAGAGGTCTTATCCGATATGATCACGCGTGATAAGAACGATTCGACCCGCAAGATCGCCCCCGCCGTCCCCGCTGAGGACGCCGTCTTTCTCGATAACTCACTCCTTACGGTGGAAGAAACCATTGAGCGGGCGCTTTCGATCATAAAAGAAAAGGGTCAGCTGTAATGCGCGATACGGGAAAAACCACGCGCTTTGAGCGCTTCTTTCATTTTATTCTTTTGCATCCCGTTCGCTTTTTTACGCGGCTTCGGGTACACGGAGAAGAAAATATTCCAAAGGATACGAGCTGTATCGTTTGCTCGAACCACGTGCAGCTTTACGACGTTTTTGCGCTTTCCGCTGCCTTTCCGCGTGACCGCATGCCGAAGTATCTGGCGAAGGCAGAGTTGTTTCGCATCCCGCTTCTCGGGCGTCTTTTGCGCGCGATGGGGGCGATCCCCCTCGATCGCGGCGGGCGTGACGTGCGCGCCATTGAAAGCGCGGTGACGGTGGCCAAGGGCGGCGGCTTTCTGACGGTTTTTCCGCAGGGGACCCGCCAAAAGGGCAAAAACCCCGCCACGACGCCGATCAAATCGGGGGCAGCCCTGATCGCTTCTCGCGCGGGCCTGCCGATCCTGCCCGTTTGTATTACGATGAAAAATCAGCGTTATCGCCTCTTCCGACCCGTACACGTATATATCGGCAAACCGCTCTCCTTGGAGGAATTGGGGCTTGCCGACCGTAGCCGAAGCTATATGGAGGCGGCCGAGCAGGTATTTGCAAGAGCCTGTACGCTTGGCGGCTTTTTACCCGAAGGAGAAACGGGCGTATGAGGCTTCTCACCGCAAAGACGGCCGGCTTCTGCGCGGGTGTTCGGCGGTGCGCGGATAAGGTCGAAGAGCTGTTTCGAACCGAAGAGGACTGCCGTATCTTCACCCTCGGAGAATTGATACACAACCCCCTCTATTGCCAAGAACTGGAGAAAAAGGGCGTTTTTGCGATCGATGAAAGCCGGGTGGCCGAGGTAGCCAAGGAAAGCGACGAAGGGAAAAGGACCTTTTTGCTGATCCGCGCACACGGCGTATCCGCAAGCACCGAAAAGGCGCTGCACGCGCTCACGCGCCTACACCCCCGCTTTTTCGTGATCGACCTCACCTGCCCTGCCGTAAAAAGGATTCACCGTCTTATTGAAAGTGAGACCGAAGAAAACGGGATCCTTTTGCTCTTCGGGCAAAGAGGGCATCCCGAGATCGAGGGTATGCTTGACCGTGCCCCCTGCCCTATCCACGTTTTTCATCAAGCGGACGAGCTTTTTGCTCTTTGCGAGCATTTTTCACCCGACACCCCCCTTTGCATGCTTTCCAAGACCACCGAAAGCAAAAAAGAGTTTGAAAAATCGAAAAAAATTCTCAAAAAACTATATACAAATCCAAAAATATTTGATACAATATGTAATGTGACCGCGGAACGGCAATCGGAAGCTGCCAAGCTTGCCGAGTCGGCCGACGCTGTCATCGTCATCGGCGGGAAAAACAGTTCTAACTCTCGTAAGCTTTACGAGCTTTGCGCTTCGATCTGCCAAAATACGCAGTTTATCGAATCCGCCCGCGAGCTTACGAAGAATTTTCCGCCCGATGCTACCGTTGCAATCACCGCAGGTGCTTCCACCCCTGACGGTTTAATAATGGAGGTATACAAAGAAATGAACGAAATCAGAAGCGTAAATTTCGCCGAAATGCTGGAAGGAACACTCAAAACTTTAAATACAGGAGAAACAGTGACCGGTATCGTAACGAGCATCGCCAAAGATGCGGTTTACGTAGACGTTGGCGTCAAGGGCACCGGTATCGTTAAGCGTGACCAGATCACCGACGACACCGACGCTGACCTTGCCAAGATGTTCAAGGTCGGTGACGAGCTTATGCTCTTCGTCATCCGTGTAAACGACGGCGAAGGCATCATCACCCTCTCCAAGAAAAGAGTGGACCGCGACAAGAACTGGTACGACCTTATTGCGATGAAGGACGAGGGCGGCGTTATCGAAGGCCCCGTAACCGAGACCAACAAGGGCGGCGTCGTGATCGAATACATGGGTAACAAGGTATTCGTTCCCGCTTCCCGCACGGGCATCGCGAAGGACGGTGACCTCTCTTCCCTGCTCGGCACCACCCAGCGTGCCCGCATCATCGAGATCGACGAGCATAAGAAGCGCGCCGTCGCTTCGATCCGCAGCGTACAGATCGAAGAGGAAAAAGAAAAGGAAGCCGCTATCTGGGCTACCCTTGAGGTTGGCAAGCACTATATCGGTACGGTCAAGAACCTGACCTCGTACGGCGCGTTCGTAGACATCGGCGGTATCGACGGTATGGTACATAACACCGAGCTTTCCTGGAAGCACATCAAGAGCCCCAAGGAAGTCGTTGCGGTGGGCGATAAGCTTGAAGTTTACATCAAGGATCTTGACGTAGAGAAGAAGCGCATCTCGCTTGGTTACAAGACCGCCGAGAACAATCCCTGGACCAAGTTTAGTGCCGAATACAAGGTTGGCGATATCGTAAAGGCCAAGATCGTCAGCATGATGCCCTTCGGCGCCTTTGCCGAGGTTGTTGACGGCGTTGACGGTCTCATTCACATCTCCCGCATCTCGCAGGAAAAGATCGCCCGCCCGCAGGACGTTCTTTCGATCGGCCAGGAGGTCGACGTAAAGATCGTTGAGATCGATAACGAGCGCTCGCGCCTGTCGCTTTCGATGCGCGCGATCCTTGACGACGCTCAGCGCGCCGAGGAAGAAGCCGCAAGAGCGGCCGAGAAGGCTGCCCGCGACGCTGAAAGAGCGGCCGCCGCGAAGGAAAGAGCCGAGCTGGAAGCCGAGATGGCCCCTTACATCGTTCGCTCGATCGACTAAGTTAAGCTACCAAAAAGGGTTCAAGAAATTGAACCCTTTTTTCTTTTTCCTTTGCATAAAAAAGAAAAGCGGATGCCGAAGCATCCGCTTTCACTTTTGTTTTTATCCTTTGGTCTTATCGTCGCATTTCTGATTGACGAGAACGTTGGTAAGGATACCAAGGATCAACGCGCAAGCGACCGAGGTAAGGGTTACGGGGCCGATGTTGATAACGAGGCCGCCGACACCCGCGATCAGAATGACCGAGACGGTGAAGAGATTGCGGTTGTCGCCAAGATCGACCTTCTGGATCATTTTGAGACCACTGACGGCGATAAAGCCGTAAAGCGCGACGCAAACGCCACCCATAACGCAGGCGGGAATGGTAGCCAGCAGCGTGACGAACGGGGCGATGAAGGAAGCGAGGATCGCCATAAAGGCGGTGACCGTGATGGTAGCGACCGAAGCGTTACCGGTGATGGCTACGCAACCGACCGACTCACCGTAGGTGGTGTTGGGGCAGCCGCCGAAGAAGGCACCGGTCATCGACCCGACACCGTCACCGAGAAGGGTATTGGAAAGGCCGGGCTCTTCCAACAGATCCTTTTCAATGATCGAGGAAAGGTTCTTATGGTCGGCAATATGCTCGGCAAACACGACGAAAGCGACCGGGATATAAGCAACGGCAACCGTGCCGAGGAAGGCCCAGAAGCTACCGGCTTCACCGAAGTCGTAGTTGCCAGAGAAGGCGGTAAGGAAGGTGAAATCGGGGTACCACTGCATCGACTGAAACTTGGAGAAGTCGATGATCTGCAGCGCCTGAACCTCGGCGATGTTACCGATAACGGTGAAGATCGCGGCAAGGGCGTAGCCGGCGCCGATACCGATGATAAAGGGGATCATCTTCATCATCTTCTTACCGTAGACCGAGCAGATCATAACGACCGCAAGGGTCACAAGGCCGCAAAGCAGGCACAGGAAGATGTTGGCGTTCTGTACGGCGGTAAGCTTTCCGTCGATCAGCTCAGTGTGCGAAACGCTACCCTTGAAGAGATCGCCGATCGCGTTTCCGGAAAGCGAAAGACCGA
>JAZRFI010000068.1:0-11541 GCA_045661285.1 Eubacteriales bacterium
CGCCGGGGCCACCGGGCCCGCCCGGATGAAGCGTGGGCCCGCGCATTTTATCGGCGGCTGCCGTATTATACTGCTTTTGCAGCTCTTCTAAGGAACGTGCCATCAGCGTGCCTCCTTTCCCGCCTGCTGAGACTGGTAGATCTCGCGATAGGCCTCGTTGGTTATGAGAAGTTCCTCGTGTGTGCCGATGCCGGTGATCTCTCCGCCGTCCATTACGACGATGCGATCGGCTTCCTTCACCGAGCTGATACGCTGGGCGATGATCAGCTTAGTCGAGCCCGCAAGCTCACGGCGGAAGCTTTCAAGGATCCTTTTTTCGGTGGCGGTATCGACGGCGCTGGTCGAGTCGTCAAGAATTAAGATCTTCGGCTTTTTAAGAAGGGCGCGCGCGATGCAAAGGCGTTGCTTTTGCCCGCCCGAAAGGTTTTGCCCGCCCTGTACGAGAAGCGAATCGTATCCCTCCTTCATCGTGGATACAAAAAGATCGGCCTGCGCGCTTTTGGCGGCGGCAAGCATTTCTTCGTCACTCGAATCGGTGCTGCCCCAACGCAGATTATCCGAGATCTTACCCGAGAAGAGGATGTTCTTTTGCAGAACCATGCCGACCCCGTCGCGAAGCTTTGTCAGGCTGTAATCCCGCACGTCGACCCCATCGATAAGCACGCACCCCTCGTCGGTATCGTAAAGACGGGGGATAAGCGAAACGAGGGTGGATTTGCCGCACCCCGTAGAGCCGATGATGCCGACCGTTTCGCCGGGAAGAATATGCAAGGAAATATTCGAAAGCACCGCTTCCTTATTGTTTTTATAATAGCGGAAGCCTACGTTTCTGAATTCGATCTCCCCCCGCTCAACACATTTTTCGGGGAAGGATGCCCCCTCGTCGGTGAGCGTGATCTTCTCGTCAAGCACCTCGCGGATACGCTTGGCGCTGGCTAAGGCACGCGAGCTGTTCATAAACAGCATCGTCATCATCATCAGCGAGAAAAGGATCTGGGAAAGATAGCTTAAAAAGGTGGTAAGCGTGGCGGCCTCCAAGCTCCCGCCGATCACCATGTTTCCACCAAGCAAAAGGGCGGCAAGCGTCGTACCGTTCATGATGATCATCATCATCGGCTGGGTAAAGAGCATGACGTTCATCGCGCGGATATTGAAGCGCATCAAATTCTCATTGGCGACGGCGAACTTTTCTTTCTCATGCTCTTCTCTTACGAAGGATTTTACGACCCGTACGTTCGAAAGGTTTTCCTGCACGGTGGAGTTAAGCCCGTCGATCTTGCTCTGCATCGCGGAAAAGCGCGGAAAGCCGACCTTAATAATAAAGAACTGTAAAAGGGCCAAAAGCGGGACGGCGAAAAGAAGCACGACCGAAAGAGAAGGGCAAAGCGTTATCGACATAACAATCGCCCCGACAAGCATCACGGGGGACCTTAGACACATCCGAAGCAGCATATTGATGAAGTTCTGCATCTGGGTGACGTCATTCGTCAGACGCGTGATGAGCGAGCCGGTCTTAAAGCGGTCGATATTCGCGAAGGAGAAGCCCTGTACCGCCTTATAAATATCGGTACGAAGATCGGCCGCGAAGCTGACCGAGGCGCGCGCGCCGAAATAAGCGCCGCCCACACCGCCGAAAAGCATCAGGACCGAAAGCAGGATCATCGCGGCGGCGATCCCGACGACGAACCAGATATCCGACGTGGCGGCAGCGGGAGAGCCCGCGGCCTCTACACGCCCGTAGATCCTAAGCAGTAAAAGGGGTAAAACGATCTCCCCCGCCGATTCTACGATCATACAAAGCGGCCCCAGGATAAAGCTTTTTTTATACGGGGCAGCGTAAGAAAGCCAACGCTTCATTCAGAACATTCCTCCTTGCTCGTCGGGGATGCCTCTCCCTCCCTTTCGGGAAGAAGAGATTGCAAATTTTCTTGCATGCGCAGAAAGAGCCCGATCATATTCTTTTGCTCCTCCTCCGAGATCCCGCGCATCATAATCTCGTCGGTTTCGGAAAAGGCTTGGTAAGAGCGCTCTAAGACCTCTTTCCCAAGCGGGGTGATCAAAAGCCCCTTGCAACGGCCGTCCTCTTTGGATACCGTGCGGCGTAAAAGCTTGTTCTTCTCCAGCTTTTTCACCGTGACGGTCACCGCCGCGGGGCTGATCTGCAAATAGCTTGCCAGCTCCTTTTGCGAGGCGGCGCCCCCACAGCGTGCCAAATGCAACAAAAGGCGATGCTGAGAGCGGTGGATCCCAAGCGCCGAAAGGTTGGCTTCCATGGCGCGGCGGTGCATACGGTCGGTTAAAAGAAAAAGATGCACGGCCTCGATCGTGGGCCCCTTCGGTGGGGGGATCTCGGTAAAGGCGGATATTTTTTTCATTGCTTTCTCCGTTTCGTTAATCGGTTAATCGTTAACACGTTAACCATTATACGTCGGATAAAGAAAAAAGTCAAGCGAAATCGGCGTTTTTTAGAAAAAATATCCCACGTCCGCCGCTTGAGGCGGGCTCGTGGGATAAGGGTAAAATAGGGTTATGTACCGTCGGTCTTTTCGGAATAATCCAGTAAAAAGGCGCCGCCGAGTAAAAGCAAAAGGCTGATCGCCACCGAGTCAAGTGCCCCCGGCAAAAGATGAAGCCAAAGAAGGTATTCGTCCCCCGCCGTAAGCCCGGTATACAAAAGATAAAAAAGGGCGAAGAGCAGGGGAATCACGCCAAGAAGAAGCGTAGTGAGCGCCCGCCTCGTAGGGTGGCGGCAAAAGTCGCGAAGGGGAGAAAAAAAGCGCATAGTACCTCCTATGTATAAAATGAAGAAAAATAAACGCTTCGCTTTTTGACCGACGAAAAGAAAAACAAAAAGGCCGAAAGAAGCGCAGACGCCGGCTTTATTGCGAAAAAAGCTTATATGCGATGCGGCTCTTTCATTATACAAGAGAAGCAAAAGAATTTCCTTACAAAGAAATTGTCACCGCTTCCGTTTTTAGGAAAAGGGGGACGTATATTGGGAGAAATTGAATATTAAACCTATTTTTTCTCCGTTTCGTGAATAAAAAACGAAAAGAGGAACGCAAAAGAAAGAAAATGGAAGAAACTGGAAATATGGCGTTTGGTCGGCCGGTTGAACTGACGCCTTGATGGGGCGCTTTTTTGATAGAATGAAAGCGAAAAAAGAAAAAGGGGGAATACGAATGAAAAGGAAAATTAAACGGGCGGCGCGCCTTGGGGGAGTAAGGGTCTTTTATACGCTGACCCTTTGGGATGAGGAAAGGCCACCCGCGATTACACTCCGGGCAAGGGGACGGGTAAAGGAAAGACGGGCGAAGATCGCTTCCGTCCCCTATGGGAAGGCGGCGGCCATCGGCTTTTTCCGCAAAATTGTGAAAGGCAGGGTGACGCCTTGCGGTTTGGCTGATCTATATGACGATTTCGTGTATGAAAACGAGAACAACGCTTGAAATGTAAAAGAAACATTACTAAAAAATCGGAACGGCCCGAAGCGGTCGCGAAAAAACGGCGGCGGCCGTTTTTCTTTTTTGAAAAAAACACGGATTTTTCCTTGAAAACAAGCAGAAAACGCTTCCTATTCACAAGACGTTCACAATCTTGTGTTATACTATTGCAGTCGATTAATCATTATTTATTATTAATAAGTATATATTATGCGTTTGCGCGCACTTAAAAGAATGGAAAGGAAGCGGCCGGGGCCGCCTTGCGGAATGGAAAAAAAGATCAGTAAAAATAAGACCGAGTGTGGTGAACCCATCATCCGAATCGAGGGGCTTACGAAGCGTTACGGCACCCTTTGCGCTCTTGACGGGCTGACGCTTGAGATCGGGCGCGGTGAGGTAATCGGGCTTTTGGGGCCGAACGGCGCCGGAAAAAGCACCGCGATGAATATTCTTACCGGCTATCTTTCCGCCACCGAGGGGCGCGTTCTGATCGACGGGGTCGATATTTTCGAAAATCCCAAAGACGCCAAGAAGAAGATCGGGTATCTGCCCGAGCAACCGCCTCTTTATCCCGATATGACGGTGGAGGAGTATCTGAATTTCGCTTACGAGCTGAAGGGCTGCACGCTTGATCGCGCGGCACATCTTGAGGATATTATGCGGGCGACCCGCATCTATGAGGTAAGGGGGCGTCTTATCCGCAATCTTTCCAAGGGCTATAAGCAGCGCGTCGGCATGGCGCAGGCGCTCGTTGGTGACCCGCCGATCCTGATCTTTGACGAGCCGACGGTCGGGCTTGACCCCAAGCAGATCATTGAGATCCGCAGCCTCCTTCGCTCGCTCGGCAAGCGGCATACGGTCATTCTTTCCACGCATATTCTTTCCGAGGTACAGGCTGTCTGTGAGCGCGTGGTCATTCTTGATCACGGCAACCTCGTGGTAAACGAGCGGGTTGAGACGCTTTCGCGCAAGCTTACCGACCGTCCGCGTTACCGCTATACGATCGACGGCAATAAAAAAGAGATCCTTTCCGCCCTTCGCGATGGGGCGGGGATAGCCAAGGTCGAGGCCTTTGCTTCGGGCGCGCCCGAGGGAGAGGAATTTTTGGTGGAGGGCGACCGTGGGGTCGACGTACGCCGCACCGTGTTCCGCATTTGCGCGAAAAGCGGTTGGACCATCCTTTCGCTGCAAGGGGTCGGTATGGATATTGAAGACATCTTCTTGCAGCTGGTTGATCGGGACGAAAAGACGAAAAAATAAGGGGATACACTATGTTCGCTGTATACAAAAGAGAGCTGCAGGCTTATTTCAAAACGCCGATCGGGTATGTTTTTTGCGCGATCTTTCTGGCGCTTTCGGGGGCCGTGTTCGCTTATACCACGCTTTTTTCGATGCGTGCCGACGTCAGCAGCTATTTTACCTATATGCTTTTCCTCTTTGTTATTCTCGTACCGCTTTTGACGATGAAGCTGTTCAGCGAGGAGCGTAAGCAAAAGACCGAGCAGATGCTGCTTACCGCCCCGCTTTCGATCTTCGGTATGGTGATGGGCAAGTTCTTGGCCGCCTATACGCTGTTTGCGGGCTGTATGCTTTTCTCCTCCTTGAGCTTTTTGATTCTTACCCTGTACGGTAAGATTCTGGCTTCGGTGCTTCTTGGAAATATTTTGGCCATTCTGCTTCTCGGAATGACCTTCGTATCGGTCGGCCTTTTCGTATCGGCCCTGACCGAAAATCAGCTGGCGGCGGCGATCGGCACGGTTTCGATCCTTCTCGTCTTTTTGCTGATCAGCCTTTTGAATACGCTCATCCCCGCTTATTGGCTTCGCTTTATTCTTTCGACCGTTTCGGTCTTTTCACGCTTCCAAAACTTCACCCAAGGGGTGTTTGATATTTCCGCCCTTATTTACTATCTGTCGGTCAGCGCCGCCTTCCTTTTCCTTACGATGCGGGTGTATGACAGAAGGCGCTGGGGGTAAAGCGTGAAGAAGATGCAATTTACACGGCGTCAAAAAGAGGGCGGATTTTCCGCCGCCTATATTGCCGTCTTTTTGGTTGCGTTGGTGCTTCTTAACGTCGTCGTCAACGCCTTGGCCACCCATTACGAATGGTATTTCTATACGGGCGAACAATACGAGCATACCGCAGGGGGCACCGCGGAAGCGGTCTTTGCGGGGGTAAGCGAGCCGGTTACCATCCTTTTCTGCGACGAGGAAGAAAATCTCCTTGCCGATAAGATCTCCGCCTTAGCGTATAACACCGCCCGTCAGCTGGAAGAGAAGCTCGATTTTTTGACGGTGGAGACGGTTAATATCTATCTTCATCCCTCGAAGGTAGAGCCCTACCGCACCTCGACCGACGCCGAGGGGAATCCCGTTACGAGCGCGATCACCACCGACAGCATTATCTTCAAGTCGGCCAAAGAGTATAGCTTGGAAACGCTTTCAACCTTCTTCGTTCTCAATGATCAGGAGGTCATCACCTCCTATATCGGGGAAGAGAGAATGATCTCCTCGATAGGTCGCGTTTTGAGAGAGGAAACGGTAAAGGCCGCCTATACCGCCACGCACGGCGAAAACTTTGGCGAGCTGCCCGCCTTTTATACGCTGTTGCACGGGGCGGGATACGATATCACCACGGTCGATCTGAACGAGGATATCCCCGCGGATATTTCGCTTATCGTGATTGCCAACCCGCTTTACGATTTTAACCGTGCCGCCGAAGGAAGCGGCGCCGTTTCGGAGCTGGATCGGTTAGAGGCCTTCGTTAAAAGAGGCGGCTGCCTTCTCGTTTCGCTCGACCCTTACGGGAAAGGCGATCTTACGCGGCTTCGCGCCTTTTTGGAGGAATGCGGCCTTCGCGCGACCGACGAGATCATTAAGGACCGTGAAAACTCCATTACCTCGGATGAATTTACTTTGGTCACCGATTTTGCCGATAATGCGTCCGCTTCTTCGATCAAGAATCGGATCGGCAGCGTTCTTGACGGCAATCCCATCACGCGCGAATCTTCGCGTATTCGGCTTTCTTCGGTCGAAGGGTATACCGCCGAAGCGATCCTTACGTCTTCCCCCACCGCCCGCCTTTATCGGGGTGGTGAGCAGGTAGACGACGGGGGGTCGTACGCCATTCTGGCCCGCTCTTGCTACACAGGCAACGAGGAGGGGGGATGTGTGATCCTTTCCTCGGGCGCTTATTTTATGGCCAACGACGCTTTGCATTCTTCAACCTATTTGAACCGCGCGGTGCTTTTTGCGCTTCTTGAGGAGGCGGGGGCACCTACCGTACCGCTTGGTACGACCGTCCTTGCGATGAACAGCTCCCTCTTAGAGGGATTGACAATGCAGACCGCCAGACTGTATACCGTTTTGCTGGTCGTGTTGCTTCCTCTTGCGCTCGTTGCCGTGGGGATAGTCGTGCTTGCGCGCCGCAAATTCCGTTAAGGAGAGAGTATGGAAAAGAAAAAAACCGAGAAAGGGAAAAAAGCGAAAAGCCGTTCGCTTCATATTGCGCTTTCGGCGCTTATACTGGTTGCCGCTTTTTTGCTCGGCATCGGTGTGAATTGGCTTAAGCTCTCCCTCAATTCCTATATCGACCTGACCGAAAACGGGTTGTATACGCCGACCAAGGCCTTCTTGAAGGAGGTTGAGCGGATCGAGGACGACGTGAAGATCATCTTCTGCGCCGACCCCGACACCTTACTTGAAAATCAAACGACCCGATACGTGTATATCATGGCGCGCGCGCTTGAGCGGCGTATGCCCAATATCAAGGTCGAGACCTATAACGTTGCCGAGGATCCCACCAAGGTGCAGGAATACCGTACGACCTCGGCCTCCGAGATCAACTGGGATCAGGTGATCGTCAGCTGTGAAAAGCGCTACCGTATCCTTTCCGCCGTCTCCTTCTGGAGCTATATGGAATCGGGTGAAACGCCGGTGGCCTTTGACGGCGAATACCGCTTGGCGACCGCACTTTTATCGATCACCGCGGTCAACCGCCCGGTTGCGTATTTCACGAAGGGGCACGGGGAAAAGGTCTACGATCCCGATGATATAGACGCCCCTCATAACGAAAGCACCTACGCCTTTTACGATCTTTTGATCGAGTGCGGGCTTTCGGTCAAGCCCTTGGATCTTGAAAGAGAAGAAATCCCCTCGGATTGCGTTCTCTTGATCCTCAACGGCCCGACGGCCGATTATAAGACGGCGGGGGCCGAAAACGGCAACTTCCAGCTTGGAACGGTAGGGCCTATTGAAAAAATCGACCGCTATCTCGATACGGCGGGCTCGCTGATGGTCTTCAAGGATCCCTCGGTCAGCCTTCCCGTATTGGAAGAATATATGGAGGAATGGGGAATCCACTATGTGAACGGGGAAACCGTGCGCGATAGTGAAAACGCGATTCTCGACGGCGAAGGGATCGCGGGCAGCAAGCTTATCGCGACCTACCCGACCGAAGAAAGATACCCCATCGGCCATTCCTTTTACAGTGACGTTGGCAATCTTGTGACCGCGCCGCATACCGTGGTTGCGGGCTCCGGGCGCCTTACCTGCTCGTGGGGAAGCGACCAACGCTACGTTTCGGAAGGGGTTTCCGAGGCTACCTCGCCGTTGCTTCTTTCCTCCCCCAAGGCGCAAAGCTACAATACGCTCGGGGAAGTGACCGATACGAAGGGGGATTATACCCTGGCCTCGATCAGCATGCGTAAATATCAAAAGGATGCCGAAAGCCGTTTCGCTTACGTTTTCGCGGCGGCCGACACCTCCCTTTCCGACAGCGAATACCTTGAAAACCGCGCCTACGGAAATTACGACGTTCTTTTTTCGATCGTACGGAGCATCAGCCGTACCGATGCCTACGCCAGCGATAGCCTCGGCGGGCTCAACGCCAATACCGATATGTACGGCGGTAAGCGCCTTACGGTGGATTCACTCTCGGCAAGCGACGTGACCGAATACGACAATACGCTCGGCAAGCGCGTTCTTGTATACCACGGTCTTACCAATACCGCCAAAGCGGTATGGACGGTACTGCTTCTCGTACCCTCCCTTGGGTTTCTTGTGTTTGGCGCGGTGTATTGCTTGCGCCGCAGATATCGGTAAGGAGGGATGAAATGAAGGATAAGAAAAAAATCATACTCATCTCGCTTATCTCGGCGGTAGCACTTCTGCTTTTGATCTATTTTGCCTTTGTCCGCCCCTTGAGCGATTCGGCGGGGACTACCCAGCCGCCGATCACGACCGGCCCCGGTGAGGACGTGCACGGCTCACGCCTGTGCTTGTTCCGCTACGCGCGGGAAGAGATCCACGCCGTTACGGTCTACAACAAAAACGGGGAATTCAGCTTCTGCCGTCTGCCCGAAACCGAGGGGGCTACGGTTGATCACACCTCTCCCTTCGTGCTTTTGGTAAGAGAAGAGGATGGCGAAGACTATATCCCCTACGCCCACGTAAAATACGACGAAGAGGAATTTTCCTCGCTGATCGTCGGTACCGGCACGACCTACGTTCTTCCGCGGGTCGTAGACAGCGCGCTCGGCGAGGGTGGCAACGAGCTTGATAACGAGGTTTTGAAGGAATACGGGCTTGCCCCCGAGGACGATCCCGCCTATTACGAGATCCAGACGCTTGACGGTCATATCGAGCGTGTGTACGTCGGAAACAAGGCGGTGACCGAGGGCGGATATTACATCCGCCGAGAGGGATACAGCGGGATCTACGTCAGTCTCGTGACGAGAATCGGAGACGTCGCTAAGGCCGAGGCCGCCGCGTTCGTTGAGCCGATCCTTGTGACGCTGCCGTACGCTTACGCCTATTTCTACGCCCAAAACTTTTCCCTGTGGTCGAAGGCGGCCGTGACGGTTACGGCCGAGGATGCCGTTACCGTGCGCTTTTCTTCGACGGTCGACGGTGTGAGTGACGAGGTGGCGATCACGACGCTGGATATGCGTACCTGCCGCGAAGCGCTTCGCACCCTTCTTGTGGGAAGGGCTGCCGGGGTATGCGACCTTTCGGTCGATATCACCTACGGAAGCGACGACGAGGGGATCTCCGAAGCGTGGCGCGGGAAAACCGTGACTCACCGCATCACCGAGATCATACGCGTTGAAAAGCTCTTCGCTTCCTTGAACTTTTTGAACAAGTCCGAGCGGGATAGCTTCCTGTTCGGTACCACCTATGCGATCACCGCCCCTTCTTCGATGCTCCCGTACGTTCCGCATACGAGCCATTATATGGACATTTTGGAAGCGCTCGGCACGATGGAGGGGGTCAAGACGGTCTCCTTGGGGCTCAGCGCCGAGAAGATCGAGGAATACGGGCTTACCGCCCACCGCATCTACTATGAATTCCCCACCACGTATAAAGAAGATCCGAAAAAACCCGGTGATTATATCTTTGAGACCTTTATGAGGAATGAGCTGTATATCAGCGAGCTGACCGAGAACGGTACCTACTACGTTGCCAGCCTTTTGCACGACATCGTGGCCGAGGTATCGGCGGAAAAGCTTTCCTTTATTGAAAAGCCCACCTCGTATTGGATTTCTGACGAGATGTTCCTTATTAAAAGCACCGACGTTCGAAAGCTCGTCTTTTCCTTCTCATACAGCGATTACGCAAAGACCTTCACCTTCGATCTGTATCAAAAGAGCGAAGAGGGCGGCGTTTCTCTGAACAAGGTATACGTTACCGAAGGAAACGGCGCGCAAAAAGAGCTGGATCCCGACGCCTTTTTGAAGATGTACGCGACGCTGACCTCCACCTATTACGACGGTGACTTGGATAGGGAGACGGTCGATGCGCTTCTTTCGGCAGACCGAAGCATCCTTACCTTTTCGGTAACGCTTACAAACGGGAACGAATACGTCTATCGCTTTTATCCGTATACCGAGCGGCGCGTTCTGGTCTCGGTTGCGAAAAAGGGCGAGACACCCGGCGCCTATTTCTATATCACGGCCGATGAGCCCGAAAAGCTCGCCGCCGATATAGAGGCGCTTTTGGCGGGGCAGACTCCCTCGCCCGATAAACGGTATTAATTTTAAAAATATATAAAGCAAGAGGACAAAACTATGAATGACCAAAAAATCAAAAGCACCTTTTCAAGTCGGATGGGGAGCAAGCAGAAGAAGATCGCCGTGATCGTTACGGCCTCGATCCTTCTGGCAGCCATTGTATTCGGCATCGTGTGGGCCTGCCTTGATCATAGCTTCCGCTATGACAGAGAGGATCTTACCCCCTATATCGGCAGCATCAACCTTTCGGATATCAAGAACATGAACCTTTCGGTTGAGACCGACATCAGCGACGATGACGTGGATAAAGAGATCTATACGCTTCTTACCAAGCTCAACAACGCAAGTCATTACGCCAAAAAGGACGTGGTGATGAAGGAAAATCACGCGGTCTATATGTACTACGAGGTATATCAGTACAAGACCGAAGGGGAAAACACTACGAAGGAGCTGATCGCCTCCTCCACCAATTTTAACGATAAGGAAAAGGCTTGCCTCTTCCGTCTTGGCGCGGGTGATTTCTGCCTGTTCCTTGAAAACAAGATCCTTAATAGCGCTCTCGTTCCCGAGGGTAAGGAAGGCCAGCTTCCCTTGGGCAGCATCTCGCGTAACGATGTGAACGGCGCCCCCTACAACGAGGGCGATACGCTGGTTATTAAGCTGAAGGGCACCTATACCGATTCGAACAACAACACGCAGACCTTCTATAAGGAGCAGAGCGTGTTCTTCCAGACGGAAGACAGAACCGAAACCGGCAACAGCGCTTATAACGCGGACAACAAGATCTTTACCAACAGCAAAACGTCCTCCGACGACAACGCTTCTCTCGTTACCGCTCTGAAGGCGGCGCTTGAAGGCAAGAAGAACGGCGAAAGATTCAGCGTCACCGTTCCGGTTTACGTTACCAAGGACGCTGTCGCAAAGACCTACGTTACCTTCACGGGTGAAATCGAATCCTCCTTCCGCGCGTCGATGTACGTGATGGAGTGGGTCAAGGGCGAAAACTCGACCGGTATCGACGAGAAGATGACCATCAAGAACAACAAGGGCGAGAAGGTTGAGATCGATAAGGATTCCTCGGTCGAATTC
>JAZRFI010000069.1:0-25098 GCA_045661285.1 Eubacteriales bacterium
CGATTATCAATACCAAGCTCGTTTTAGAGGACGGCATCGTTTTCGACTGGGTTTTACTTCATGAAGGGGGGCGCATCGTGAAGGCGGGGCGGGCAAAGAATATTCCCCTCCCCCCCGCTGCTTCGGTTCTGTACGCCCACGGGCTGTATACGGCCCCCGGGCTTATCGATATCCACAACCACGGCTCGGAGAAATTCCTCTTCTCCGAGGAGCCGCTTTTGTGCGCCGAGCATTTTGTCCGCCACGGGGAAACAACGGTTTTGCCGACCTTTTATTGCAATATGACCGCCGAGGAAATGCTAAGGGGCGCCGAAAGGATCCGCGCGGTCAAGGAAAAGGGCCTTGGCAGGATCATTGAGGGTCTTTATATGGAAGGCCCTTATATGAACGGCGAGGGCAGCAATCAAAAATACATTCTTTGGGGCGGGGATATAGACCCCGAGGAATATCGCCCGCTGATCGAGGGGGTCAAGGACCTGGCTCGCATCTGGGCGGTAGACCCCAAAAGAGAGGGCATTGACGGCTTTATGCGCGACGTAAAGGGGGTTGACCCCGAAGCGATCTTCGCGATGGGGCATTCCCACGCCACGGCCGCCGATTGCAAAAGGGTGAAGAAATACGGTCTTCGCTTACAGACCCACCACGCCGATTCCGGTAAGGCGCCGGGGCTTGCCCAAGGCACGATCGGGGCGGGGTGCGACGAATTCACCCTCTACGATCCCGATATCTACGCCGAGCTGATCGCGGATGAGAACGGCATTCACGTGCCGCCCGATATGCTGAAAATGGTGGTTCGCACCAAGGGGGTTGAACGGATCATTCTCATCACCGATTCGATGCCCATGAGCGGGGATTTCAAAAATAACGAGGCAGACGGCATCGCCTACGGCCCCGATCTCAACTACGATTACGAGGGGCATCTGGCGGGCAGCCATCTGACGCTGGATAACGCCTGCCGCAACCTGATGCGGCATACCGGCTACGGCCTTTGCCACGCGATCCGCATGGCAAGCTTAAACCCCGCGCGCCTATTGGGGCTGGATCATGAGATCGGCAGCATCGAGGAAGGAAAGCGGGCCAACCTCATCTTGATCGACGACGAGGTGCGCGTCCACAAGGTTCTTCTTGAAGGGGAAACGGTATGGGAAAACGCTATCTGATCGGGATTGATATCGGCACGACCGGCACCAAAGCCCTTCTTTTCTCCGAGCACGGAGAGCTTTTGGGGCAGGCCTACCGCGGCTATCCGCTATTTACCCCCGCGGTGGGGCAAAGCGAGCAGCGGGCAGAGGACTGGTGGGGGGCGGTGGTCGAAACCGTTCGCTTACTGTGTAACGAAAGCGGCGTGGGGGATCGTGTGGCGGCGATCAGCCTTTCGACCCAAGGCGGCACGCTTGTGCCGGTAGACGAAGCGGGGGTGCCGTTACGCAACGCCATCGTTTGGAACGATGCCCGCGCAAAGGCGCAAAAGGACACCTTTTTAAAAGAGGTGGGCGAGGGCGCCCTGATGTACGAAAAAACCGGCTGGAAGCTTGGGAACGGGCTTCCCGCTATGCAGATCCGTTGGCTGAAGGAAAACGAGCCCGAGGTCTTTGCGCGTACCGCTAAATTCTTAACCGTTCCCGATTATCTTTCCTTTAAAATGACCGGGATCGCGGCGATCGACCCCTCGAACGCGGGGATCAATCAATTGGCCGATATCCGTACGCTTACCTACGACAGCGCGCTTTTGCGCTTTGCAAGGATCACCGAAGATCGGTTACCCGCGATCAAACAATCCGGTGAGGTGATCGGGCATCTTTTGCCGGAGGTCGCCGAGGAACTGGGGCTTTCGACCGATACGGTCTTGGTGGCGGGCGCGCACGATCAGTACGCCGTGGCGCTGGGCGCCGGCGCTGTTCAAAGCGGGGATATCCTGATCGGCTCGGGTACCTGCTGGGTGGTGACCGCGCTGAGTGACAAGCTTGATTTTAGCGGCGGCTTATCCCAATCGGTCGCGGCAACGGCGGGGCTTTACGGCTCGCTTTGGTCGCTTTCCTCGGGCGGGGTGTGCCTTGACTGGCTGCGAAAGAATATCGCCGCCAAAGAAGCAAGCGAGGCGATCGATTACGATACCCTGAACGAAGGGGTAGCCGACCGTAAGGCGGCAAAGGAGGGGCTGTTTTTCTTCCCCTTCACCGCGAGTGCGGGAGAGGGCGCGGCCTTTGAGAAGGCCACCTTCACGGGGCTGGATCTTTCTCACGACCGCTTCCATATGGCAAGGGCTGTTATGGAGGGGGTGGTCTTCCAAATCGCTTGGATGCTGGAGTCCTTCCCACAAAAGCCGACTTCCGACGGGATCAAGCTGACGGGCGGCGCCGCAAAAAGCCGACCGTGGGTCGAAATGCTTGCGAATATATTGGGGCTTCCCGTCCGAATTCCCGCGGTAGCGGATCTTGCCTCGGTGGGCGCTGCGATCCTTGCGGGCGTTGGCGGCGGCGTATACCCGAGCGTCGAGGTGGGATATAAGAGCCTTTCGATCCCCGAAACGGTGATCCTTCCCCAAGAAAAGGAGAGTGCGCGCTACGCGCCGCTTTTTGAGCAATATAAGAAACAAGCAGGCGCTTTGCGCGATCTGTATTTCAGAAAATAAAGGAGTGGGTCTATGAAACCGACGATTCGAGTACCCTATTTTGAGATAGGAACCAAAAACTACGTATACGGCGATACGCTGTTAGAATACGCCATTGCCGCCGATAAGGCGGCGGAAAAGTACGATATTGACGTACTCTTCATCTGCTCTCCCATCGAGATCCGCCGCGTATGCGAGCATACCAAGCATCTCATCGTATTAGCCCCTTATATGGATACGCTTCGCCCGGGGCGCGGTATGGCGGATATTTTACCCGAGGGCTTGGTTGCCGCGGGGGCGCAGGGCGTGGTGATCAACCATTGCGAAAAGCCGATGAGCCTGCCGCAGATGAAGGCGGTGATCGACCGCGCAAGAGAGCTGGATATGCTGGTCTTTGCTTGCGCCGATACCCTGGCCGAGGCCAAGGCGATCGCCGAGCTTCACCCCGATATCATCAATCCCGAGCCCTCCGAGATCATCGGCGGCGGCAACGGCGTAAGCCCCATGGCGTACGTTAAGGATTCGATCAAGGTGATCAAGGGGATCTACCCCGATATCATGGTCGAGCAGGCCGCGGGTATCACCAATGGGCAGCAGGTCTACGACTTTATTATGGCGGGCTCGGAGGCGGCGGGCGCCGCTTCGGGCATCATGAACGCAAAAGACCCGATCGCGATGATCGACGAAATGATCGGGGCGACCAGACGGGCAGCAGACGATCTTAAAAAGCAGGAGGGGTAAACACATGATCTACAAGCAATCTTTTAAGCTGGAATCGCGCCATCGCGCCGTTTCCTTTCACGACGTGACCGATAAGGTAAAGGAGATCTTTGCCGCCTCCCGGATGAAGGACGGCATCGTGGTGGTCTACTCGCACCACACCACCTGCTCGGTCATCACGCAGGAGTGCGCCTTCGATACGTCCATGACCGGGCTTGAGACCCTGCAGCAGGACCTTGTAAACGTGTTTGAAGAGTGGATCCCTCCCTGCCGCTATGAGGGGATGTATTTGCACCCCGGCAAAAAGGCGCTGGATTTTGCCGAATCGGTGGGCGAAGACAACTTCGGCTGCCATAACACCGATGCGCACCTGCGCTCCTCTATCATCGGTCGCAACGTCACGATCGTAGCCGTTGACGGCGAGATGGATCTTGGCGAATTTGGCCGCATCCACTTTATCGACTGGGATCAGACCCGCGGCAGAACGAGAACCGTGCAGGTCATGATCATTGGCGAATAACGCGGGAGAAATACGATGAGCCTTTTAGATGTAAAGCCGTACGATACGCGGTTTTATGAAGAACATTTAAAGGATTTTCTGCCCGAAACCTTTATCGATTGCCATACCCATATCTGGCTTGACGAGCAAAACCATTTTTCGAAGGACAGCGCCAACCGCAGCTGTGCCTGGCCCAATATGGTCGCCAAGGACAATTCGGTCGAGGATCTGAACGAGACAAACCGTTTGCTCTTCCCCGACAAAAAGGTGATTTCGGTCTTATACGGCCAGCCGATGATCACCATTGACCTTAAAAAGAATAACGCTTACGTTGCCGATTGCGCCGAGAAATATAGCTTCCCCGCGCTGTATATCTCTCACCCCTCGCAAAGCGCCGAGGAGGTGGAGAGGGCGGTTCTTTCCAACCCCTGCTTTCGGGGCTTGAAGGTCTATTTGCAGTTTGCGCCGGCCTATATCCCCGCCAACGAGATAAGGATCTACGACTTTTTACCGCACGAGCATCTGGCCCTCGCCAATAAGCACGGCTGGGTCGTGCAGATCCACGTGGCCCGCCCGAAACGCTTGGCCGACCCCGTAAACTACGTCCAGCTTTTACAGATCGAGCAGAAATATCCCAACATCAAGCTGATCATCGCCCACCTGGGGCGCGCCTACGCCAAGGAGGATCTCGGCGATGCGTTGGAGTATCTGAAGGCATCCGAAAGGGCGATGTGGGATTTCACCGCCAACACCAATCAGTACGTTATGGAAAGGGTGCTTGCGCAATACGGGCCCGATCGGTTTATGTACGGGACCGATTTCCCGATCTTCCGTATGAAGGCCAGAAGAACGGTGGAAAACGGCTTTTATATCAACGAGATCCCCAAGGGGAGCCTTGGTGACGTATCCTCCGACCCCCATATGCGCGAGATCGAGTACCCCGAGGCCGAAAAGATCACCTTTTTTATCTACGAGGAGATCCTTTCCTGCAAAAGGGCTTGCGAAAGCCTTGCCCTCGGGAAAGCCGATATTGGGAAGATCTTCTACGCTAACGCCGCTAAGATCTTCGGCGTCAAATAAAGCGCAACAAAAAAAGAAGACCTTCGGGTCTTCTTTTTTGTTCGGTACGCCGGATCACCAAACGAGCAGGTAGCCAACGCCGTGAAGCGAATGGGGGGCGGCCAGATCCTCACCCAGCGGCGGCTCGATCCCATTAAGGCCGCAAAGCGCCGTGGGCGAGCGGTGAACGCGCTTTGAAAGCGACCAAAGGCTTTCCCCCTCTTCGGGATAAAGGACGGCGATCTCATCGGCCCTTCGGGGGTACGGGTTTTCCCCGTCGGTTTCGATGCCGCTTACAAAAGTAAAGTTTTCTTCACAATACGCAAGGACTTTTACCGAAATCTCGGCATCTATAACGATTCCGTCACGGTCAACGCGGGGGCGAAGGTACAAGACCTCGCAAGCAAGATCAAAACGCGGCGCCTCGCCTTCGGAAAGGTGGATATCGGTTTCGATGCGGAAGGGGAAGGTATGCTCATAGGCAGAAAAGCCTCCGCTTGCCTCTTCGCCGCGCGCGGCGTTTTCAAGAAGCAGGCGCGCCTTGATCTCTCCCAAAAGCACCGCGCGGGCGTTTTCGGTCTCGATCCGCGCCGAGGCAACGCTGCCCTCACCGTCGGGGATCGATACGACCGCTTCCTCGGGCATAGCTCCCTTTCCACCGACCGAGAAGATGCCGGTAAAGCAACCGGGGATGCGGCAAAGCGGGATCCCCCTTTCTTCGATGCGGGTGGGGTAAAGAGGGTTGTAGGCGTCACGCACGCCCTCGATCGGCAGCTCGGTGATCCGCAGGAAGGAAAGCTCACCGTCACAGCTAAGCTCTACCGCGGCGCCCCCCTCGCTCTCGCTGATCGAAAGGTCGATCGAAGCGATCTGCCCGTCGACCAGAACCGTTTCCGTGGGCGAAGCGCCCTCTACCGCCATCTCCTCGTCAAAGGGGATGCGGCAAGGGTAGGAAAGCGGCGCGCCATCCTCCTTCGCCAGTAAAAGGCGAACGAAGGCCTCCCCCCGTACGCGTACGCTTCCTTCGTCGACCTTGACCTCGCGTACGGCAAGGCGGGCGTCGGAAAGCAGGGGGCGCAGCTCCTCGGCCGAGGCGCTTTCTACGGTGAGGGCATCGGTCAGAGAGATCGCGTATCCCTCGCTTGAAACGATGCGGCGGCAGGAGGTATGAAAGGGCAAAAGCTCGACCCCCTCCGCCCCCCTAAGCGTGGGAAGCTCTTCGGTAAGAAGCAGATGAACGCGGCTTTTTAATACGCTTTTCAGGCTGATCTTGCGCGGCCCCGCCAGGCGGCAGACCGTGTTCTCGATGCGTGTGTCGCTATACGCCGACGCTTCCCCCTCCGAGCGGTAGGGGCAAAAATAACTGTAATCGGCGGTAAGGGTGACCGAGGAAAGCTTTCCTTCCCCGTCGGTATAAAGCAGGGTATAGGCGACGGTCCCGGTAAATTCGACCTTTTCGCCGTCTACGTATTTTCCCCCCTTGTGCGGGCGGGCCTCTACCCGCAGGATCCTTCGGATCTCGGGCATATAGTCGGGCAGGACGTGATCGACGCTGCATTCGCAGACGATCGGCTCGTAGCAGCCCTCTCTCTGAACGGTGGCAAAAGCCCCTTCTCTTTCCGTATTTTCCATACTCTTCTCCTTTAAAAGATTCGGCTTTTCGCGCCTTTGCTACCACTGTATGCGCCCCCCCTTTAAAATATGACGAAAGAAAAGGCGACGTCTTGCTTTTTTCGCTTCGGTGCGTTATAATGAGGGCGTATGCTTCCAAACTTAAAAAGAGCTGAGGGCTACTATGGAAAACGAAACCAAGGAAATCTATAAAGAAAATTTTACCGAGTATCTTCTTTGCCTTGCGCTGGACGTTGGCGAGGGGATGCTGAAAAACGGCGGCGAGGTGGCAAGAGTGGAGGATACCGTCAGCCGTATCTGCCGCGCGTACGGCGCCCGTCACGTTGAGGTATTTACCATCGTTTCGGTTATCAACGCCTCGATCCGTATGGAGGACGGCTCGTATTCCTCGCAAATGCGCCGCGTGCATACGACGGGGGTGGATCTTTCGGCGGTAGAGCGGCTTAACCGCCTTTCGCGCGAGGTGTGCCGCACGCGTATGCCGCTTGCCTATTTTGACGCAAGGATCCATGAGGCCAAAAGCGGGGCGGCTTACCCCCGGGCATTGCTGGCCGCGGCTTTTGCGTTGGCGGCCTCAAGCTTTGCCGTTTTCTTCGGCGGCGGCGTTCGCGAAGGGGTAACGGCAGCCCTTGGCGGTCTTTTGCTCTACCTCGTTGATTCTTACAGCGGTCGCCGTATGAACGGCCATTTCAAAACCGTGCTTTCTTCCTTTGCCGCCTGCCTTGTGGCCGCGCTTTCGGCGGCGGTCGTCGGCTCGAACGGGGGCGCTGTTATCATGGGCTCGATCATGCTGCTCGTACCCGGGGTGGCGCTGGGGGTCGCGATGCGCGATCTTCTATGCGGCGATATCATCGCGGGAAGTCTAAAGCTTTTGCAAGCGCTCTTGACGGCGCTGATGATCGCCTTTGGGTATATTCTCGCCGTATCGATCGTGGGAGGTGGCCTAATATGAGCTTTTTTACGCTTACGCTTCTTGTCCGTCTTGTGACCGCAACGCTCGGTACGCTTGCCTTCGCGATCATTTTCCGTGTCGATAAGCGGCATTTGCCCAGCGTTTCCGTGGCAGGGCTTTTCACCTATTTCATTTTTTATACCGTTTCCTATTTCGGGGGCTCGATCTTTTTGGCGGCGTTTTCTTCGATCGCCTTTACCGCCCTTTTCGGGGAGATCGCGGCCCGCGTTTTCCACGCCCCCGTGCTTCTTTACCTGCTTACGGGGTGCATCCCGATCGTTCCCGGCGGCGACGTATACTATTCGATGAAGTATCTTCTTGAAGGGAATACCGAGCTTGCGGGGGAAAAGCTTTTGCAAACCGCCGAGGCCTCGCTCGGCATCGCGGGCGGCATCGTGTTGGTGTCGGTCCTCTTCGGTCTTTTCACGGATGCCGTCGCTTCGCTGAAAAGGAAGAACGAGAAAAAGACCCTCGGCTGACCGTATTTTTATCGAAAAGACTTGTATTTATATAAAATATTTAGTATAATGAAGCCTATATAACCGAAATTTATAGGTTTTTTAGCAGAAAGGAAAGAAAAATGTCTCCCGAAACCATTAGAATTCTGATCGCCATGATCGTTTATATGGCGGCGGTTGTCGCGATCGGCGTGATCTTTGCCAAGCGCGCCAACGCAAGCTCGGATAACTACTTTTTGGGCGGGCGCTCGCTTGGGCCGTGGGTCACGGCGATGAGCGCCGAGGCCTCGGATATGAGCGGATGGCTCTTGATGGGGCTTCCCGGCGTTGCCTACTGGTGCGGCCTTGCCGACGCGTTTTGGACGGCGATCGGTCTTGCGGTCGGTACCTATATCAACTGGCTGATCGTTTCCAAGCGCCTGCGCCGTTACAGCATCAAGGCGGGAAATTCGGTCACGCTGCCCGAGTTTTTCTCGAACCGCTTCCGTGAAAAGAATCCCGTTATCCTGATGATCTCGGCGATCTTTATCCTCATCTTCTTTACGGTGTACGCATCCAGCTGCTTCGTTACCTGCGGCAAGCTCTTTTCCACCCTCTTCGGTGCCTCGTATATTTCGATGATGCTGCTTGGCGCCGTCTTTGTATTGCTTTATACCGTGCTTGGCGGCTTCTTGGCCGAAAGCGCCTCCGACTTTATGCAGGCGATCGTGATGATCATCGCCCTCGTTACCGTGCTGGGTACCGGCATCCACGCCGCGGGCGGTGTTTCGGCGGTGGCTGAGAATCTGCGCGATATCCCCGGCTTCCTTGAATTCTTCGGCATGGCGAACCCCACCCTTACCGAGGGGGGCACGCAAGAAATCGTTAACAGCTCTCCCGTCTTCGGGGAAAGGCTGCCGTACGGCTTTTTGTCGGTCGTTTCCATGATGGCGTGGGGTCTTGGTTATTTCGGTATGCCCCAGGTCCTTCTGCGCTTTATGGCGATCCGCGATGAGAAAGAGCTTCCTCGCTCGCGCCGTATTGCGACGGTTTGGGTCCTTATCTCCTTGGCGGCGGCGATCCTGATCGGTCTTGTCGGCCGCGCGCTGCACCCGACCGCGCTTCTGACCGGCGGGGATGCCGAGAATATCTTTATCCTGCTTTCCACCAGCCTGCTGCCCGCGCTGCTTGCCGGCTTCATTATGGCGGGAATTCTGGCGGCTACCATCAGCTCGTCCGACTCTTACCTCTTGATCGCCGCCTCGGCCTTTGCCAAGAACATCTATAAGGGTGTCGTTAAAAAGGATGCGAGCGATAAGCAGATCATGTGGATGTCGCGTCTTGTGCTGGTCGTGATCGCGGTCGTGGCGGCCTTGATCGCTCTTGATGAAGACAGCGTTATCTTCACGCTGGTCTCCTTCGCTTGGGCGGGCTTCGGTGCTACCTTCGGCCCGCTTATGCTCTTCTCGCTGTTCTGGAAGAGAATGAACCGCGCGGGTGCCGTTGCCGGTATGGTATCGGGCGGTGTCGCGGTCTTTATTTGGAAGCTCGTCTTAAAGCCCATCGGCGGCGTTTTCGGGATCTATGAGCTTTTGCCCGCGTTTTTGATCTCCTGCATCTTTATCGTGGCGGTCTCGCTTCTTACGGCACCCCCCTCGAAGGAGATCGAAGAGGACTTCGACCAAGTCAAAAATATGGCATAAAAAAAGAACCCGATTTCATAAAAGGGATGCGAGAACGCATCCCTTTTACTTTTGGGTTCAGACGCTTTCCTTGGGGATCCCGATCCCCTCCTCCTGGTAAAAGGAGGAGAGAAAGAGGATCCTTCTTTCATTCGATCCGCTTTCCCAGCGGATCTCTTGGCATCCCGCCGAATAGCCCGAGAAGGCCGCCATCGTTACGCCAAAGACCCCCGAAAGGATCTTCACAACAGCGGCAAAATCCAAAGGGCCGCCCGGCAGAATAGCTACCGAGGAAAGAAGAAGCGAGCCAAAGAGAAGCAGCGGCGGGCGCAAAAGGGCGGCTCTTGCCCCGTAGGAAAGATGGGGGCGCCCCACGTCGCAAATCGGCATGCTTCCTTCCTTACAAAGGATCAGCGAGGGCTCGATCGGGCGAAGAGGAAGACGGGCGGCGCGCCGAAGAAGGCGGCGCCCCCTTTTTCTTTCCTTTTCCCCACACGCCTCTTTTTCTTCTTTATAGCCGCGCGAAGAAAGAAAATGCTTTTTCCGTTCGGCAAGCTCTTCAAGGCTTTTCTTTTTACAAAAGAGGGTAAAGGCAGAAAGAAAGGAGGCCTTGATCGGGGAAGAAAGCGAAAAAAGCCGTTCTTCCCCCTCAATAAAAAGTCTGTTCCTTGCGGCTTCGGCTCGCTTGCCCTCGGGAAAAAACAAAAGATAAGCAAGATAAGAGCTGCAGCAGGTATACGCGGTATTCACGAAAAACTCGGGCGAAAAGGGGTTAACGAGGCGAAGCGCCACCAAGGGGAAGAGCGCGGTCAGCAGCACGCAGACCGTAAGAAGGATCCCCCCCGTAAAATCGGCAAGGCTTCGCTTGACCAAAAGCATCGAGCTTTCCCGTTTATCGGCCAGCGCCGAAAAAAGATCGCGCTCGCTCATTCTGTTTCCTCCCGTCCGAGGCGAAAGCAAAGCGCCCCGAGTAAAGAGCCGATAAAGGCGACGAGAGAGATATCCGCCACCGCCTCGCTGATCTTACCCAACCACTCGCAAAGGATCCAAAGAAGAAACCAGACCGAGTAGGCCGAGGGGCCGGCAAGCCAACGCTTAACGCGGGCAAGGATCCCCCGATGAAAGGGCACGAGCGCCAGAAGAACGAGCAAAAGGGCAAGCCCCGAAAGGGTCGGTCTTGCGCCCTCTTTTGCGAAGAGAGGGAAATGCTCAAAGATCGCAAAAAGGGCGGGCAAAATGCAAAGAAGATACCCGAGAATGCGAAAGAGTAGCCGACGGCGCATGCTTTACCCCTCCTTTTTGGGGGTGGGGCTTTCCTCGGCGTCGGGGGTGGGAAGGGCGTCGAGGCAGGCCTTGGTTTTTTGATGGACCGCGGCCACGCGATCCTTCTGGTACTGCGGCAGATTGGCCGACATTAACAGCTCAAAAAGCAGGGCGCTCTGCTCGGAAAAGAGCGAGGCAAAGCGAGAGCTTGCCGTTTGGCTTTCGAGAAGGGCGGTGCGAAGCGCCCCCTCGGTGCTTTTTATCCCCTCTGCCGCGGAAAATACCTCTTCTCCCCTCGCAAGAAGCGAGGAAAGCCGCTCTTCGACCGCCCTTTCGTAATCGGAAAGCGAAGAAAGCGTTTCCCCGCTTTTTTTGAAGAGCGACTCAAAAAGCGAAAGCAGCTTCGGCAAGACCCCCTTTTTGAAAAAGAGGGTGATCGCCGTCATCAGAAGAAGCGAGGCGGCCGAAAGGATCGTGGGGGCATGCTCTTTTATAAGCGCGGCGATCTCGGCGCTCAGGGCGGTCTCTTCGCTTTCGTTTTGCGCTTTTTCCGCCTCTTGGACGGTGCCGACGGCAGGCGAGGACGCTTCCGAGGAAGGGGCGGCGGGGGGCGCTTCCTGCGCAGCGGCAGGAAGAAAGAAAGCGCCGAAAAGGCAGCAAAGGCAAAGGGCGAGCGAAAGCATCACCCTTCTAAAATGAATTTTTTTCATGGTTGACCTCCGAATGAAAATGGGGTTGGATATAATTCTTCTTTAAGCGAGGCAAGGCCGCTTTCCAGCGCCGAAAGGCGCTCGGAAAAGGATTCTTGCTGCTCGGCAAGGCGGCAAAGCTGCTCGCCGTTCTCTTCGGGAACCGGGAGAATAAGGCGGGGCTCTTCCCCGATGAACAAAAGCGAGTCGCATACGTAGCGAAGGCGCTCGGAAAGCAGGTAGGCCGAGACCGGCACCGTGCCCGAAAGGCCTTCGGTGGGCACGCTCACCCGCTGGTCCTTAACCGCATAGAAACGGCCTCCAACGCAAACGGAATCTACGTTTTTTCCAGAGAAGGTAAAGAAAACCTTACCCTTATCTTCAATAGGCTCACGCTCCTTCGCGACGCCGATGCCCGAAAAGCTGAGGTAATAGGTCACGGGATCTCACCCCCAAGCTCTTCTTTTGCCTCGGCCTTGCACGCTTCGGCGAAGGCGTTGTAGGCGGAAAATTCCTCCGGCTTTTCCTCGCGCTGGCGCAAAAGGGCCAGCTCGTCCGAGAGAGAAAAGCGGCGCTTGATCTTCTTGCTGACGAGGGCGGCGTAGGCCTCCTTTAAGAGGCCGTTTCTTTTAAGCCGTTCGATCTGTTTTTCGGTCATACGTCGTCTCCTTTCGTTTTTTTGTCGTATTCAAGATCGTAGCATACCGTATAGCCGATATCCCCAAAAATCACTTTGCCGTTGGGTACGACGTTTATGAAGCCGTCGGGCAGCTTTTCCTCGCTTCCCTCGGCAAGAAGTGCTTCCTTGACCGAGAGTATCTCCTCCTCGTACGGCATAATGACGGTGATGGCCTTGTCGGAAAAGAAGTCGGTAAGGGTTGCGGGATCGGCGGTGATGCCCCAATCGTTCTCCTTCGGGACACGGATCTTTAAGCAGCGGTAGCCTGTGGATTCTCCGTACAGCGCGATAAGAGGACTTTTTTCCGAGCTGTATATCAGCTCGTTTGCGCTGACCGCGCGGAAATAAGACGAGCAGAAAAGAACGCAGGTGTTCAGATCGATCCGTCCCGGCTTTTTCCCCGAAAGCACAATATTGAAGATGTAGGCGTATTTGTTTTCGCTGTTCAGCTGAGGGGTGGAAAAAACGGTGCCGCTTCCCAAAAGCGGGGTGGGATAGCTTTCCGCCTTGACACATCGGTGGTAAAGCCCGGTTTCAAAATCGTAATAATTGCAAAGCGAGGGGGAGATACCGTAGATGAAATCGGGAAAGAGGCGCTTGATGGGGGCCAGCGCTTCTTCTTCGTTTTGGGTGATGTTTCCCGAGGCGTCTGTCACCGTAAAGCCAAGGGGGGCCTTATTCCAAGAGTCCCCCGCGGCCTGCAAGGAAGTATAGCCGCCAAGGCGCTTCAGCTGGGCGATGGGCAAGGCTCCTTCCTCGAAGGTATACCCGTCCCCTGCCCCCTTGGCGGTAACCGTTTCAAAGGTCACCCCGAGGGCCGACTCTCGCAGGTTCGTCAGCGAGGCCGTAAGCTTTTTAAAGCGCTTGTCACATTGCCCAAGAAGCCTCTCTTCGGTCGGTAAGGTGATATCGGCGCTTATCGGTGCGCCTCGGCGCTCGGCAAAAAGGTGCAGCTTCCCGATTTCACGGTCGTAGTCGACCGAAAGACCGGAAAAATATCGCCCGTCCGCAAAATCACGCGAAAGCGCGTCGGCGCCGCTCGTCGGCTCTCCGACCGCAAAGGGCTGATCCTCGTTTCCGGCAAGGGGGGCGTAAGCGGGGTGATCGTGGGTGTCGAATTCGGCGGCAAGGCGGGAAAGCGTGCGAAGCCCGTCCACCGAAAGATAGGCGGCAAAATTGCCGTTCTTGATATCCGCAAGAACCTCGTGAAGCGTTCGATCCGCAAAGGCGGGGATGCTTTCGGTAAGCTTGCCGCTTTCGATCGCGTCGACGAGGGTATTATAGGCTTCGACGATGCGAAGCGAAAGGGCGTCGTAGGCGGCCTTTACCTCGGCCGCCGTCAGCCCGGGCGTGCCGTACCGCCCCGCGCGGTTCGGCGTATCCGAGAGGCGCTGTACCCACAGGGAACGAACCTCTTGATCGGTTATTTTTTGAATACTCATGATTTGATCCTTCCTGCGACACGGTAGCGGTAGGTGACCGAAAACAGACCGAAGGGACGCTGGTATTCCTCCGAGAAGAAGAGAAGCTGCTTTTCGACCCAGCGCTTTTTCTTCTCCCGAAGCGGTACCACGGTTTCGGGAAGCCCGGAAAACTCCGCGACCGCAAAATCGGTTTCTCCGAAGTCGAGCCGTCCGCCGTACAGGGTGTCGCAATCCTGCCAATCCTCTTTCTCGGTACGGACTCGTACACCGACCTTCCCTCCCGTCATCGCCTTCAGCTTCACGGCGCCGTATCCCTTTACGGTGCTTTTTTGCTGACCCGGGCGGCCGCAGTTCTCGCTTTTTGTGGCGCATCCCGAAAAATAGGCGCGCCCGTTAAAGCTGTAATAACGGCGCGGGATAAGGCCGTCTTCGTCGCGTTTATCGGTGTTAAAAAGCATAAGGCTGCCGTCGCCCGTGCCGAAAAAGAGCAGGCCGTCAGCTTCACAAAAGGCGGTGGCGGGGGAGAAAGTGCCCCCCGTCTTTTCGCCGTGACTGTCTACGGGGTAGACCCTATCTTCGCGCTTGACGTAATACACCGTCACCGTTCCGTCGTCGCTTTTTACGCTGTATACCGTTTCTTCCTCAATCCTCTCTTCGTTCTCGGTCACGCAAAGGGGGTATACCGTCCTCTCCAGCGTCACAGTCTTACCGAAAAGGCTTTCGGGCAGGACCGAAAGCGTGTGGTATCGATCGTGTTGGTCGGTATAGGCGCCGATGTCCGAAAGATAATACCATTCGTATTCGCGGTGGCCCTTTTGGCTGACGGGCTGCTTGCCGTCGCAAAGATACACCCGTCCGTCTATCCCGATGCCAAGGTAAGACCCGAAGCGGAAAAGGACGGCGCGTGAAAGATCCTCAGCCGTAAGGCGACGGTCGACCGCCGAAGAGCGATGGGCAATGGCGCGCTCGCCCAAAAGGACGGGCTGCTCAACGGCGTCCAGCCCTCGCTCGGAAAGAAAGACGGTGTCGTCGAAAAAGGTAGCGGCGCCACCAAGACAACCGATGCGGAAGCCACCCTCGTTCACGGGGAAGACGAGGCTGACCAGATCATTCCCGGTCTCCTCCTTTGTGTGGCAGAAGACGCTCGCCTGTCCCATTCCGCCTTTTGAAAAGACGAAAAGGGTTGATGCGCTCCCCGTCATCGCGGTAATGGGCAAGATCCCGTTCCCGTCGGTAAAATAATTGAGCGAGCCGAAATAAAAGGGATCGTTTTCTCCGCTTTTCGTTCGTTGGCTGTAAAAGACGGTTCCCGGCAGATCGGGGTTTCCCGAAAGAAAAATACGGTCGGCAAAAAGGCAGATAAGGCGGCAACGCTCGATCGCTTGCCGTCCCTCTCCCTCGTAGGTCGGGTGAGTAACGTGGATGTCCGTGGCGAATTCATCGCAATAGCTTCCCGCAAGAGAAAGCGTTTTTCCATACAGAAGCGTATCCTCGTCGGCGGTCAGTAAAATTCCCGAAGCGAGGGTCTTTTCCCCTTCATTTTCAAGGATCGGGCGATAATAAAGCGCTTCCCCCTCCTCGGGGATCGCTTCGCCATTGAGAAAAACACCCGAGAGCGCCTCGGTCCTTTCCGAGAAGCGGAAGACGAGGCGTTGCTTACGGTAAATCGTTTCGGTGTGAAGCGTCTTTCCCTTCGGGTCGACTACGTCGTAGAGGGTGGTGAACCCTTCGATCGAGTGGAAATCCACGAACGAGCCGCCGTAATAAATGTGGGAAAGCGGCGAATTGTCAAAGGCGTAATCATCTACGATAAGAAGCTTTTTCGTTATGTAAAGATCACGAAGCTTCGGGCAAAAGGCAAAGCATTGGGTTTTGATCCGCGTGACGGTGTCGGGCAAAACGACGGTTTCCAAGGCTTGCATCGCGGCCAGGGCGCGGTAGTCAAGATCCACGACCCCCTCCGATACGATCAGCTCCTTGATATGGGTGTTTCCCCAAAAGGCGTCGGTTTCGATACCGGCTACGGCGTATTCTCGCGCGCCGAGCAAGACCTTCGGCGGAATGACTACTACCTCGTCCGCATTTTCCGAAATGCCGCTGACGTAGCAAAGCCCGTCGTGACGGATGCGGTAGGTAAGCGAGTCGGTTCCGTAGTGGTGGGACGACAGATCAAAAAGATCGTATTCCTCGGTGAAGCGCTTCGTCAAAAGGTTCTTTTGCTCGTAAGGCTCCCCGTTTTTATAAAGCGTCGGGATGTATGCTCTTTCAGCGCAGGAAGAGAGCGCGCCTTCCTCGTAAAAGGAGTAACGCTCTCCGTCCAAAAGAAGAAGCCTGCTGTTATAGGAAAGAGCCGCGCTGCTTTCTTCGGAAAGAGAGTAGGAAGCACCCGACGGGTCCATGCAGGGGGAAAGAGAGGCGAGCGTGTCCCGCTCCTTAAGCGGGACACGGAAGAGCGCTCTCCCCGCGTGTACGAGTAGGCACCGCTCTTTCTCGGGGGACTCGAAAAGCCCGTGAATACGGCCGCCGAACCCGTAAAGGCAACGGAAACCTGGGATGGTTTCTACTCCGGCGTTTGCGGCCCCACCGTAATCGCGGTACATATTTTCGAGATAGGCAAATCGGTGAGGGGATACTAACGAGGCTTCCTCCGAAAAGTCGACGCCACAAAGGTCGTCATAGGTTATATCGTAAACATTACTTGGCAAAGTGGTTCCTCCTTATCCCCAGCTCGTCCGATCGTTGTAGGGGGCTGCGGTTGAAAAACCGCGAAAAAGACGACCCGCCCCCTCGCGGAATCGGTTGAAGTAAAAGGTCGCCTTATCGGGGTCGTCCTCCAGCCAGACGTAGGCGGCGCACAAAAGCGGAAGCAGCTGGGCCTCGTCCTCGGTGAGCGGAAGCTCCCCCTCCTCGGGCAGCGAAAGGCGGCGCCGATAGGAAAGGCTGAGGATCTGTCTTTCTCGGTTTGAAAGATAAAGCAGATGCCCGCTTTCCAGGCGATAGCCGCCCGCCGTTTCTTCGGCCGTCACCGCCCTCCCCGTTTGGGAAACGGGGGGAGCATGAAGGACTCCAAAGTCATCAATCAGCGTGGAAAGATCGTAGCAGCTATGGCCATAGGGGTCGGGCGGCTGGGCGAGCGCCTCTTGATAGACCGCCAGCGAAAGCAGGGTGAGCGTGGACTCCGTATGAAAAGAGAAAACGATTTCTCCTTCTTCGACGGAAAACGTGTCAAAGAGCGCCCTTGTGCTCCCCTCTGCCGTATCGACCGAAAAGCTTTTCTCCTCTCTTCCCGATCGTACCGTTACGCCCCCTTTTCCGGATAGGCGCGCGAAAAAGCTTTTCCCACCCGGCGTCTTGACCGTATGGGTTCCCCCTACCCCGATCGGCCCCGCCTTTTGGTAGCGGGGGACGGGGGGGAGGTGGTATAGGGTGAAGCTTGCTACCCTCGGCACGGCGCCCGAAAGCTCCGAAAGCGCCCGCGCAGCGCTTTCGCGAAAAAGCGCGTCGTTGTCGTCAAGCGTTTCCGAGAAGCCGAGGTGAATGACAGCCTCCTTAAGCGCTTGTACCGTCATAGGCTACTCCTCAGCGAAGCGCTTGGGTACCGCTTACCGTTGTGTTGCTGTCCACGGCAAGCAGGATGTGCTTGTAGGTGCCAAAGCCGACGCCGAAGCGGCAACGGCCGTTCCAAATGTAGTTGCCCGTGTGATGGTCGATCCAGTTGGAGACCGTCAGCGGTACGCGGTTAAAGAACATATTACCGCCAAGGTTTCGGTTGGCTTCGCTCGACATGATCATCAAGCGGTCGTCCGCGGTCTGCCAGTCGGGCATCACGACGATATTCCAGTTGCCGTATTGCAGGTTGATATCGTTATAGCCGTTGCCGGTTGCCCCCTCGCTTCCGCAAACCTTTTTCACGATGGTCTCAGCGGCGGGACGGTTGCCGGGCAGAACGATGGTGTCGGCGGTGTAGCCGAGGACCTCACCGTTCTCATCCTTCATGTTGCGGATCTTGGACGCCAAAAGCCCAAGCGCTTCTTCAAACGACGCGGTCGATTCGAACATATTACCCGAGAAGTAGTTGGATTGGGTTCCCCTCGCGCCCGTCTTGCCGTAGGTATGCGAGGAAGAGAACAGGGGAAGCCCGTCGGGCGCCGTAAGATCGAGCGTCGCCCCCGCAAAGCTGCCGCTCGCGGCGGTGCCGTTTGACAGGGCGTATCCGCAGATCTTATGCATGGTCTTGTAATAGGCGCGGGTGAAGTTCTCGGCACGGCGGCGCGCATCGGCCGCAACGCCGTAGTTGGCGTCCTCCATCATACGGGCGGTGATGGGGAACTCCTTCATAAACTGAATATGCTCGATGAACTTTTTATAGGTCTCCTCGAGGCTGTCCGAGGCGGCGCCTGCGCCCTCGGTGGCGGCTTCAAACACGCCGAACTCGTTCTGACCGACGATGGTCTCACCAAAGCGGTTCGAGCGTTCGATATTAAAGAGCCAATCGGCAATACCGCCTTTTTTGGTCTGCAGATCGGACTCATGCTCGATCACCATTTTGATGGGTGTTTCGAGCTTACCGATCGCGGCGTTATGCAATTCGCCCGTTACCGAATAAAGAATGGACATAGGTTACTCCTTTTTAGTGATTTATTGTAGATGGTTTCCCGACGCGCGCTTATAAAGCGCCTCGATCTCCCGATCGGAAAGCGACGGAAAGAGATCGCGGGCGGCGGTAAGCTCTCCGATGCTGATACGGCTGCCCGCGGGGGAGGTGTGACGAGGGACCGAGGAAGAAAGATGCGCCCGCGTATCCTCGCGGGGGCGGCGGAGACGCTCGTATTGTGTGGCGGCCGCGGCCTCTACGGCGCTAAGACCCGCTTCACGCAGCTCTGCGTAGCGCGTAAGGCTACTTAACTCGGTCAGGCTTTTCAGGTGCCGAAGCTCGGGAAAGGCTTGTCGGATCTCGGATAGATCCAAGGCGGCCCTTGCCCCGTAATCGGGGGGCGCCTCCTCGGTATAGGGCGGCTCGTCTTCTTGCGGGCCGTCGGGCGGGGAAGGCTCGGGGTTTGTTTCGTTTATCGGCTCGTACGCGCCGTCACTTACCCCGTCTTCGGCATTTGACGTGTTTTCTTGCAAAATTTCTTCCATAACGGTTCCTTTCTTTTTTTACTTGCTGCGGCTTCTTAGATCGCGATTGCCGACGGCAACCTCTTTGGTTACCTTAGGCTCGCCCTTCTTATCGGTTTTGGGGGCTTCGATCTTGCCGCCGCGGTTGGTTGCGTAGGGGTTATTCATGGCTTCTCCTTTCTTTGCTTTTTTTGAAAAGGGAATGAAATCGTATAAAAGGGGAAAAGGTCCCCGGGCCTTGTTTCTTCCCTTTTCTTGAGTGTAGCAAAAAAGTGACAAAAAAGGGGGACATAGATGTGCGACCTTGCGGTCGCACGTGATATAGATCCCTTTGGGATCTGTGATATATTTCGCATAGCCCGCTATGCGAAACGTGATATTTGCCTGCGGTGCCGGGGAAGGGATATGCAATATTAGCCTATATTGGGATTGATGTAGGAAAGATCGATTTTTACTTTTCCTTTTTCTCGCTTTCAAGCAGCTCTTGCATATACGCCGATTGCTTTTCGGCGTTCTCCGACATAAGCGTGGCAAGCTCCAAGGATTTTTCCTCCGAGATCCCCGCGGTGCGGCAGAAGACGTACGCCCTTTCGTACGAATACCCGTATCTTGTAAGATGGCGGGCGATCGAATAGATGAAGGAGGGATCCTCCGAGGCCATAACGCCGCCCTGATATTCGTTAAGAACCGCCCCAATCTGCTTGTCGGAAAGACCAAGCTGCGAAAGGGTATGGGAAAAGCTCGGCTTTTTGTAGGCAGGGGCATTGAGGATATCGTTGACCGTTTTTTCTACCTCTTTAAGCCGGCTTTCGCGAAGCGAAGAAAGATAATCGGCGTATCCCGTGGCCTCTTGCAAGGATTTTTCTCTGTTTTTCTCGTTCAGTGAGGTAAGTGCGTCTCCCAGCGTTCTTTTGGCCTCTTTTTGAAGGTAGGCGGCGTAGCCGTCGCCGACAAGACCTGCCTTCGCCAGCTCCTCGCCACCGCTTCCGTAGCCTGTGGCGCGTAAGGCCGCCTCCTGATAGATCCTTTGCCGCTCCTTTTCGTCACTCTTCCGTTTTTCCTCGCGCAACCATTCACCGTAGGATTTTGCACCCCGCGTTTTCGTGCCCTCGCTCAAATAATTTTTAAGGTGTGTGCTGGCCGTTTGCTTCATCGCCTTCTCCTTTCTCGTTTTCCTTTTTCAGTACGTCGCTGAAATATTCGACGTTTTCTCTGGCGTGGGGGTAATGCGCCCGCTCTTGGTTCTGCCAATAGCGCAAAAGCGTGACGGGGTCTTGTGGGTCGCCCAGCGTGCCCGCCCGCAGATTTTCAAGATTCTTGCTCCAAAGCGCTTCGCGCTGCTGCTCGATGCCGCCGTTTTTATCGGTCGCAAACAGATAGGCGTCATCGTAGACGAAGCGCCCGCGCCTTTCGTCGAAGAAAAGAAAATCGTAGCGGTTGAAGCAGCTTTCGTGCAGGCGCCCGTACGCGTCGCGGTAGCTGACCCGCTTTTCTTCGTCGGCGTACGCCAAGGTGAATTCAAAGATCAAGCGGTCGATATCGGCGTAAGCGGCCTCCTTCATGCGGCGCTTCGAATCCAGTCGTCCTGCCGCCTGCTCGATCTGCAGTTGCTTGGCGTAGCCCGAGGAGGCGGTATCGTCCGAAAGACCCACGAAGGAATCCGAAATGCCGATAATGCGTCGCGCTTGCTCGTAAAGGCGGTTCGACTGCGCGATCTCTTGCGAGACGTCGGGGGTGGTATCGATCACGCCGTACATCGAGGCGTTTTCGCCCGGCTGTAAGCGAAGCACCTGCCCGAAGATGCTGTTGTCGGGGCAAACACGAGCGCCCTCGGGCATGATCGGCGTGATGCCCGAGCGCATCAGCTTGGCTTGAATACGCGATTCAAGCTTGTTGATCTGTTGCTGCTGAGGTCGAATGACCTCGCAGTCGGATTGACCAAGGCAGCTGCCGGCGCGCGAAATGTTTTTCCGTATGACGAGCGGGAAACGGCGGGGGCGGTAAAAGGCCGCCTTCTGTACTTCATCCGTCAAGCCCTCCTCGCCCGGTATTTGAAGAGTTTCTTCTTCTACCGGTTCAAATGTAAAAGAAACGTTACAGTCGCATTCGCCGCAAGGGGCGTGGCATCGCGTGCAGACACGGCGCTTGCGCCCGTAGTAATCGCTAAGGTCGGAAAGCGTGGCGCCGCCCGAAAAAACGAAACGCCCGATCCGTCCGTCCTCCTCCTTGTAAAAGCAGGTCACGACGGTAACGGTATCCTCGTCGCTTATTTGGCTTTCGTTTTCGGCGTCGGCCAGCGCTTCCTCGCTGGCCGTTATAGCGTAGCGGCGGCGCAGCTCGGCGCGCGGCGTCGAGAAGCGCAGGAAGCAATATTCCATATCGGCGATCTCTTCGATATACGGCTGGGGGATAAAGTTTTCGGGCGAAAGACAGCTGATGCGGATGCCGCCCGACTCGCCCCCGCGCTCGATCGTGCTGTCCCATTCAACAAGCCATACCGAGGCGCCGTAGATCGTGGCATAGCGCTCGTCCAGATCGTTCAGCCGCTCAAAGGGAAGCTCGTCCCGAAGGCGGGCGCAAAGTCTTTCGATCGAGATCGCGTTTCTTTCTCCCGCTTCCCCTACGCGAAGAGGGGATACCTTCGGGGCGGGAATGGTAGAGGAGATCTGCCCCTCGATGATCTCGTAGGTGATGTTCCGTATGGCCGTGGCCGGGGTGGGCGAGCCGTCTATCTCACAGCTTCCCCGGTATTGCGCCATATGGCGGCAGAGCTTTTCCTCCTCGCTTGAGAAAGAGAGCTTCGCCTTTTCGTAAAGATTTTGAAAGTAGGGTAGCCTTTCTTCTTTTTTGGTTGGTATCATAGTGGTTCTCCGTATTTTTTGATAAGATAAGGACGCTCGCTTTCGGTGGCGGTGTAATAATCCTGCCACATATCGGGCGTCCAGGGGCGCCGCTTCGCCAGGCTCTCTTCGGGGGCGGGGCGGCAAAAGCTGACGGCAAAGCCGCGAAGCGCGTCGGGGGCGTGGGTGATGGCGTGCGGCTCGGTTGAAACGTCAGAGGGGTTGGTCTTATCGAAAAGAAGCATCGGAAGGCAGCGGCAAAGCTCGGTACAGGTGCGAAAGATCTGTAAGCGCGGCACCCCCTCCGCCGTATCGCGCAAAAGCTCCTTGATCGCAAGCCAGCCCGCTTCTCGGTCGTTGGACGAGCGTGTAAAAAGGATCCCATGCTCGGCAAAGATCGAAGCGCGCGTACGGCCGCTTTCCTGTACGCGACCGAAAAGGTCGGGGGGCGCGAGCGTCGCGTGGATACGCTCGCCCTCGGGGGTCATCTCCTTGATCCTTTCGGCCGCCTCGCTGATGATACGGTTGCTTTCGCACAGCTCGCGATAGACGTATACCCTCCCGTCGGGGGAAAGGGCGATCCAAAGCACCGCTAAGCGGTCAAGCCCGTAGTCGATCGTGCGGTAGCGGCGAAAGGAATCGGGGATGGGAAAGGGGTCACAGGTGTGCTTTTCGTAAGAAAATTCGGGAAAGAATTGCCCCGCGAACAAATTCCAATCGCCAAGGAGAAGCGCCCGCTTTTCAATCGAGGGGAGCGCTTCAAGCCGCCGCTTGTAATCGGGGTCGGCCGAGAGAAGAAAGCGGTTGTCGGCGATCTTGGCGGGCAAAAAGATGCGTCGCACGCCGTCCTTTCCCGAAAAGGAGGTATCGGGGGGCGATGGGTCGATAAAGCGGGCCTTGACCCAGCCGTGTCCTACGCCGCCGGGGTTGGTCGAGGATTTGATCTGCTTCGGAAACGCGTTGGCGCCGCGGATACGCGAAATAAGATATAAGTATTGAAACTCGGTGAAGTGCGTCAGCTCGTCGAAGCGGATCACGTCGTATTCGGCCGATTGATATTGGTACACGTCCCCCTCGGCGGCGCAATAGCCGAAATCGAGAAGAGAGCCGTTTTGAAAACGCCCCGTGTGGTGCGTGGCGTTATAGGTAAAGACCGAAGCGGGGTAGAGCGAGCGGGCGCTTCGTATCAGCGACCTTTCCAGCTCGGGAAAGGTACGGCGCAAAAGAAGCTGGCGGCTGCCGGGATAGCGAAGCGCGAAAAGCAGGGCGTCCACCAGTTGCCCGTAGGATTTGCCGCCCCCTGCCGCCCCCCCGAATAGCACCTCGGTCTCGTCCGCGTCAATGAAGCGCTTTTGCCTTTTGGTGATCTCAAGCTTCATTCGACCACCCGTATCTCGACCGAAAAAGCGCCGTCGACCGCCTTTTGCTCTCTTTCACCCTTTTCCTCCTCGAAAAGCAGGTGCCGCACGAAGGTGGGATCGTAGCGCTTCATCAGCGCCCCCGCGCGCAGCGTGTCGCGATAGCGCTCCTCTGCTTCCTCGATCGCGGCCGAAAAATCCCGCCGCTTCGAAAAACGGCGGAAATCGGCAAGGGATAGCCCCACCTTCTGCCGAAAGCCCGAAAAGGTGGGCGGCTCGTCCCCCGGGGCAAAGGAAAAATGCTCGATCAGCTGCCACGCAAGCTCTTTTTTGTAGGTCAAGGGTTCGGCCTCCTTTCTCGTTGATCCATCGTTTCGATGCCTCCTTTCCCTCTAAGTGTAGCAAAGCTTTCGCCGAAAAAGGGGCTAAGGTTTGGCCGTTTTTGCGCCCGCCGCGCGTCCATTTTTCAAATTTCTCTTTACTTTTTTCGGTTTGTGTGCTATACTACCCTTGGTTAAGTAGGGAAAAAAGAGCCTCTTCTCTGTTTTTTTCGCGCCGTCTCTTTATGCATCTTGGGGTCAAGGGCGGCATAAAATGACCGTAACGATCCAAGGAAGGAGGGTTTGCCGATCGGCCTTTCATTATGAAAAAATCAACCAAGCTGAACCTGATCTTTTGCGCGTTCGCCTTTGTTTTGATGCTGGTATATCTCTTTGGCGTCGGCGAGACCGAGGATCTTTTGGAAGCCTTTGCCAAGATCCGTATCGGGTATCTGTTTATCGCCCTCGGTCTTATCGTGGTCTATTGGATGGGCGAGGCACTTTGTAACCAGATCATCCTCAACAAGGTCTGCCCGGGGCAAAAGTTCCGCCACACCCTTTCCACCACCGTCATCGGGCAATATTTCAACTGTATCACCCCCTTTGCTTCGGGCGGTCAGCCTATGCAAGGGTATTATATGACCTATCACGGCGTTCCGGCCTCGGCCTCCGTATCGGTGCTGATGTCCCGCCTGATCCTCTACCATATCACCGAAACCATTTACTGTCTTATCGTTCTGATCCTCCGCTTCTCCTTCTTTACCAAGGAGCTTGGGGGATTGATGGCCCTGACGATCGTCGGGTTCCTTACCTGCGTTGCCGTAATCGTTTTCCTGATCCTCGTTTCCTTCTGCAAGAACTGGACGATGTCGGTGCTTCGTAAGTGTATCTTCCTGCTTCATAAGATCCACCTGATCAAGGATCCGCAAAAGACCTGCGATAACCTTGAGGCATCCATGAACGCCTCCTTCAATAATATGAAATTCATTGTGAAGGAGCCGGTGATGATCCTCAAGACCATTCTGGTGACCGCCGCGCAGCTGACTGTTTATTTCACGATCTCCTACGTCATATACCGGGGCTTCGGCCTTTCGGGGGTCGATTATCTGACGGTCATTTCCTGTCAAGCGTTCGTCTACCTGATCTCCGCCTTTATGCCGATGCCCGGCGCTATGGGGGCGGCCGAGGGTAGCTACGTGGGCTTCTTCTCCCACGTATACGGGAATGGCTCTCCGCTGGTTGCCATCTCCACTTTTATATGGAGATTTTTAACGTTCTATCTGCCGATTGTCGTGGGTATGGTTTTGACCCTTGTTCTCCAGCGTAAAAGAAACAAAAAAGAACCGCAAGATATAGATAGACAAGAGAGTGAGCCGCTTTCGTAAGCGGCTCTCTTTTTTTGTCTGCCGAAAGGCAGATAAAAAAATCAACGCTGCAGGCGTTGGATGGAATCCGCCGTTTGGCGGCATGGAATTGCGCCCGGGGCGCGCATGCTCTTCCCCTGCTATCTGCCGAAAGGCAGATAAAAAACAACGCTTTTAGCGCTCAAAGCGGTCCGACGATCGTGCGGTATGAGATTGCATGGGGCGCCTGTTTCTCCTATCCGAAAAGAAAAAAGGGCAGACCGAAGTCTGCCCTTTTGCTTTTGAAAATTATTTGCCGAAGTAACGGGTGAGAAGTCCTTCAAACGCCTTGCCGTGTCTGGCTTCGTCACGCGCCATCTCGTGAACGGTGTCGTGAATGGCGTCAAGGTTAAGCTCTTTTGCCATTTTGGCAAGCTCGAACTTGCCGGCGGTGGCGCCGTTCTCGGCCTCC
>JAZRFI010000070.1:0-4270 GCA_045661285.1 Eubacteriales bacterium
CGGCGCGATCCCGCTTATTCGTGACGCCGTGCTAAGCAACGCTTGGCTCAGTGAAGAGCAATTCAGCTATTTCCTCGGTGTCAGCGAATCGACCCCCGGCCCCATCATGGTCAATATGGCCACCTACGTCGGCTTCACCAAGGGGAGTGAGCTTGGCTTTTTCGCGGGGGTGCTGGGCTCTGCCCTTTGTACGCTTGGCGTCGTTTTGCCCGCCCTTGTCGTGATGATCCTCATTTCGTCGCTTCTGCGGCGCTATCTCACCAATCCGCACGTCAAAGCGGTTCTTGCGGCGATCGCCCCTGCCGTTACGGGTATCATCGCCGTGACCGGCGCCTTTATGCTGCTGGAAAATATCTTTACCGCCTTCCCGCAAGGCTTCGGCGGCTTCGACCTTTTCGCGTTGCTCATCGCGCTGATCCTTACCGCGGTTCTTTTCCTCTATTCGAAGCTTCGCAAGAAAGCCATGTCCCCGATCCTTCTGATCTTTATCGCGGCGGGGCTTGGGATGCTTTTCTACGGGTTGTAAACAATACCTTACAAGGAGTACGCTATGCTGAAAATTGAAAATCTGACGAAGCGGTACGGAGAAAAAAAGGCGGTTGACGCCCTTTCGCTTCATATTAAGCCCGGTGAGCTTTTTGCCTTTATCGGCCACAACGGCGCCGGCAAGACCACGACCTTAAAGGCCGCGGCCGGGATCCTTCCCTTTGAGGGGGGAGAGATCCTGATCGACGGCGTTTCGATAAAAGAAGATCCGCTCGGCTGCAAGGCCAAAATGGCGTATCTGCCCGATAACCCCGATCTTTATGACTTTTTAAGCGGCATCCGCTATCTGAATTTCGTCGCCGATATCTTCGGTGTCGGCACCGAAGAGAGAAACGGGCGCATTTCGCATTACGCAGAGCTTTTTGAGATCAAGGAAGCGCTTGGGCAGCCGATCTCGACCTATTCGCACGGTATGAAGCAAAAGCTGGCCGTCATCAGCGCCCTCTTGCACGAGCCGAAGCTGATTTTGCTTGACGAGCCCTTCGTGGGGCTTGACCCGCGCGCCTCGCATATCTTAAAGACCCTGATGCGCGAGCACTGTGACCGCGGCGGCGCGATCTTCTTCTCGACCCACGTTTTAGACGTTGCCGAAAAGCTTTGCGACAAGGTCGCCATTATCAAGGACGGGCAGCTGCTCGTTTCGGGTGATATGGACGCGGTTCGCGGAGACGCGTCGCTCGAATCGGTATTTTTGGATCTTGCCGCTAAGGACAACGGGGAGGAATAAGCCGTGAGGACCCTATGGCTTTTGGTTAAGATCCGTTTCCTTTCGCTGTTTTTGGGCAACCAAAAAAACAAGGCGAAGAAGCGACACTCGATCCCGCTTACCGTCCTTTTGGGGCTTGCGGTTCTATACGTCGTTGCCGTCTTCTTCGGGCTTTTCCTTTTGGTCTTCAGCTCGTTGGCCCCGCTCTTCCTTTCGTTAGGAGAGCCCTTTGCGTACTTTGCCCTTATGTCTCTTATCGCGATGGGCTTTATGCTGCTTGGCAGTATCGTCTTTACGCAAAGTCAGCTGTTTGAGGCGGGCGATAACGCCTTTTTGCTGTCTCTTCCCATTCCGCCGCATCTGATCCTATGTAGCCGCATGCTCTTTTTGCTGCTTCTCAACTACGCGATGCAGGCGATCGTCTTTTTCCCCGGCTTTATCGTATGGCTGCTCGTTGCCCCTCTTTCCTTCGGGCATATCGCGCTATGCCTTCTTTGCTTTTTGCTTCTCCCCTTCCCGACGCTTGCGATCTCCTGCCTTTTCGGCTGGTGCTTGACCAAGATCATACAAAAAATCCGCTATAAGCAGCTGACCTCGGTTCTTTTCGCGATCGGATTTTTCGTAGCCTACTTCTGGCTGGTGGGAAAGGTCGAGATGCTGATGGAGGGATTCACCGCGGAGGGGATCGGGCCGCTTCTTTCCTTTTTGAAAAAGGCGCTTCCCTTTGCCGTATTCGGCCGCGCCGCCCTTGGCTCCTTTCTTCATTTTCTGCTCGTTTTGGCCGTATCGGCTCTGCTTTTCGGCGGGGTGTACTACTGGCTCAGTAAAACCTTTTTCAAAACCGTTCTCTCGCCCACCGTTCACCATAAGCGCGCGTATAAAGAAAAAACGGTTCAAAAAACAAGCGCCCTTTGGGCCTTTACGAAAAAGGAATTCTTTTATCTTGCTTCCTCCTCGGGCTATATACTGAACGGTTGCATCGGGCTTCTTTTTATGCTCGCTTTGCCGATCCTACTTTTGGTCGAGCGTGATACCCTGTTTGCCCTCTCGGCAGAGCTTCCCGAATTGGTGGGCATGCTCCCCGTGCTTACCTCGCTCGCCGGCTGCCTTATCTCTTCGATGACGATGCTTTCCTGCGCTTCTGTCTCCTTGGAGGGGAAAAGCCTTTGGATCGCGCGTACCTCGCCCGTCCCCACCCGAACCATTCTTTATTCCAAGCTTCTTTTGCAGATCATTCCGACGGCGATCACCGTTTTTTTGGCGTGGGTCATCTACCTCATCGCCCTCTCCCCCTCTCTCCCCGTAGCGATCCTTTCGCTTATCCTGCCCTTGATCTTTGCGGTGTGCGCTTCGCTTTTGGGGCTCACCATCAACCTTCTGTTCCCGAAGCTTGAATGGAACAATCTCTTAGTACCCATAAAGCAAGGTGCCGCCTCGCTCTTTTCAATACTTACCTCGGGCTTTTTATCCTTTATCCTTCTTGTCGGAGGATTCCTTCTCTCGTTTATTTTGCCGCCCCTTTGGGTGCTTTCGCTCCTTACGCTTATCCCGCTTCTTCTTTCCTTGCTTCTTTTCGCTTGGATAAGGGGGCGTGGGGTTCGCCGCTTCGAGGCGCTCGTATAAGATCAATAAAAGAAAAGGAACACTATCTTGAACAGCTTAGAACAAGAAATTAACAGACGGCGTACCTTTGCGATCATCTCGCACCCCGACGCCGGTAAGACCACCCTAACCGAAAAATTCCTGCTTTACGGCGGCGCCATTCAGTCTGCGGGCGCCGTAAAGGGAAAATCAAGCGACCGCCACGCCGTTTCCGACTGGATGGAGCTGGAGAAGCAACGCGGTATCTCGATCACCTCCTCGGTTATGCAGTTTGAATACGACGGGTATTGCATCAACATTCTCGATACCCCCGGCCACCAGGATTTCTGGGAGGATACCTACCGTACCTTAATGGCGGCTGACAGCGCGGTAATGGTCATTGACGCCGCCAAGGGTATTGAGCCGCAGACCCGTAAGCTTTTCCGCGTTTGCGCCATGCGGGATATCCCGATCTTTACCTTTATCAACAAGCTCGACCGCGAGGCGCAGGACCCCTTTGACCTGCTTGACGAGCTGGAAAAGGAATTCGGCATCGGTACCTATCCGATGAACTGGCCGATCGGCTGCGGCGTGAACTTCCACGGCGTATACGACCGAAAGAAGGGGCAGATCTTGGCCTTTGCGGATTCGCACCGCGGCCGCTCTCGCATTGAGGGGATCGAATGCTCGCTTTCGGATACCGAAAAGCTGGATAGCCTTATCGGCGAATACCGCAGACAAGAGCTTTGCGAGCAGGTAGAGCTGCTGGACGCCGCGAGCTTTGAATTCGATCTTGACAAGATCCGCCACGGCAAGCTTTCCCCCGTCTTCTTCGGCTCGGCGCTCAACAATTTCGGCGTAGAGCCCTTCTTAAAAAGCTTCTTGGAGCTAACGACCTCGCCCCTTGCCCGTAAAACGGTGGAGGGAAGCGTTGACCCGATGCGTGATCCCTTCTCGGCCTTCGTCTTTAAGATCCAGGCCAATATGAACAAGGCGCACCGTGACCGTATCGCCTTTATGCGCATTTGCTCGGGCAAGTTTGACCGAAGCGAGGAATATTTCCACGTGCAGGGCGGGAAGAACATCCGTCTTTCGCGCCCCCAGCAAATGATGGCACAGGAAAGGGCGGGCATTGAGACCGCCTACGCCGGCGATATCATCGGCGTGTTCGACCCCGGCATCTTTTCGATCGGCGACACGGTCTGCGATGCTAAAAACCGCGTACGCTTTGAGGGGATCCCCCCCTTCGCGCCTGAGCATTTCGCGATGATCGAGCAGATCGATTCGATGAAGGGGAAGCAGTTCCAGAAGGGGATGGAGGAGATCGCCGAGGAGGGCGCTATCCAGATCTTCTTCGAGCCCGGCGCCGGTATGGAGCGCGTATTCGTCGGCGTTGTCGGCGTGCTGCAGTTTGAGGTGCTGGAGTACCGCATGAAG
>JAZRFI010000071.1:0-22151 GCA_045661285.1 Eubacteriales bacterium
AACCCCGCCGAAAAGGAGGGTATCGCCCCCGGGGGCCTTGGCCGCCGCGATCTCATCCTTTCCGCTGCCGCCGCAAAGGGCGCAGCGAGAAACAAAAAGCCCCGCGTCTCCCACAAGTACCATCGGCGAAGGGAGGGTCTCCTTTACCCGTTTGGCAAAGGAAGAGAGCGCTTCCTTCTCCTTCAGCGTACCGATACGGCCGATCCCACCGGGAAGCGGCATAACGTCACATAGGCCAAGCGCCTTTGCCAAAAGATCGTTTACGCCCCCCAAAGCGGCATCCGCCCTCGTATGGAAGGAAAGGACCGAAATACCCGCCGCCGAAAGCTTCATCAGCTTACGCGCCTCGGGTACGCTTTCGGTAAAGGCACCGACCTTATGGAACAAAAGGGGATGGTGCGTTAGGATCAGGTCGAAGCCGTTTTCGATCGCATAGTCGATCACAGCATCGGTCGCGTCAAGCGCGCAAAGCACACGCTTGACCTCTTTGTTGCCGTCTTTGCAGCACATAAGCCCGTCGTTATCCCATTCGGCCGAAAGGGCGGCGGGATACAGCACCGACAGCTCGTTATAAAGCTCATTTACCGTCATTTTTTACACGCTCGCTTTCCGTCAAAAGGGCACGGAGAAATTTTTCTTCCTCCTCGGTCGAAAGACCGCCCGCGCGCTTCCCTTCAAGCCGCTTCTCGGCGGCCTTTTTCTGGGTTTGCAAATAGGCAAGATAAACGGTTCTCTCCTCTTCGCAAATAAGGCGGGGAGAGCCGATCAAAAGCTCGGTCTCGGTAAGGGCGCGAGGGGGCGCGCCGTAGGCAGCCGCAAGGCAGAAATAGATCTTGCCGCTTGAGGTCGCCACACGCTCTTCTTCGATGGTAAAGCCGTTTTCGTAAAGGTATTTCCGCAAAAGCGGAACCCTGCTCATCGGTTGGAGGATCAAGCGGATCGAAGGATCAAAAACGAAAGGCGCCGCCGAAAGGATCGAGGCGATCACCTCGCCCCCCATACCGCAGATCGCGATATCGGTAAGCCCCATTTCCTCCATACCCGAAAGCCCGTCTGTCAAAAGAAGCGTGACCCTTTCGCTTTGCCCTACGCTCATCACGTTACGTCTGGCCCGCTCAAGCGGCCCTTCGGCAACGTCGGACGCGACGGCGCGCGAAATGCGCCCCTCTTGCAATAAGTAAAGCGGCAAATAGGCATGGTCGGTGCCGATATCGGCAAAGACCGCCCCCTGCCGCACGAGATCCGAAACGGCGAAAAGACGCCCATCAAGCGTGACCTTGCCGCCGCCGACCCCTTTTAGATTACTCACCGAGGAAAGCGTTCAGCTTTTCGATCAGCTCGTCCGCGTCGCACTCATGCACGGCGCAGGCCTCTTCTACGGTCACCATACGCGAAACCGGGCAATCAAAGCAGTGCATACCGATCGCGGCGAAGATCGGCTTCACGTCTGCGTTAAAATCAATGATATCTCCGATAATGGTTTCTCTCGTTACTTTCATAATAACCTCCAAAATAATATAATATTTATATCCTTTTCAATTTTACCATAGTTTCTTGAATTGTCAAGTAAAAAATAATTTTCACTCCCCTTTACAAAGCGGCTTGTTTTGTGGTATACTAATAAAAACGGTCGACGGATAAAACGAATATTCTTATTCTTTCCGTCCTTCTTAAAATTTATGACCTTTCGGAGGAAGTTCCCTTGATAGTTGCGCTGGAAGAAGCCAAGCGGCGTCTTTTAGAGCTTGCCGACGTGGTAAGCGACCTAAAGCACGCCATTCGATACGACGATCTTTTGGAAAAGACTAAGGAGATGGAGGCCAGTACCCTGGCCGATAATTTCTGGGGCGATGCGGAGAAAAGCAGCCGTATTCTCCAAACGATCAAGCAGATGAAGGATAAATGCGAGGCCTACGACAAGCTTTTATCCACCTTAGAAGACACCTTAACGCTTGCCGAGATGGCGATCGAGGAAAACGACGAAGGGTCGGTCGACGAGGTGCTTACAGAGCTTCGCTTCGTAGAAGAGGAAAGCGAGCGTATGCGCCTTGAAACGCTTCTTACCGGCGAATACGACAAAAACAACGCCATTCTTTCCTTCCACCCCGGCGCCGGCGGCACCGAGGCGCAGGATTGGGCGCAGATCCTCTACCGTATGTATACCCGTTGGGGGGAAAAGCACGGCTTCACCGTTAAGCTGATCGACTGGCTGGACGGAGACGAAGCGGGGCTGAAGAGCGCCACCGTCACGATCGAGGGAGAAAACGCTTACGGATATCTGAAAAGCGAAAACGGCGTTCACCGCCTTGTGCGCGTATCGCCCTTTGACGCATCGGGCCGTCGCCATACCTCCTTCGCCTCGGTCGAGGTCATGCCCGAGTTTACCGACGATAACGATACGATCGAATTGAAGGACGAGGATCTGGAGATCACCGCCCACCGTTCGAGCGGCGCGGGCGGTCAGCATATCAACAAGACCGACTCGGCCATCCGTGTTCTGCATATCCCGACGGGGATCGTCGTTGGCTGCCAGACCGAACGAAGCCAGCTGCAGAACAAAGAAACCGCGCTGAAGATGCTCAAATCCAAGTTAATGGAGATCAAAGCAAGAGAAAAGCTGGAGCGCATCGAGGATATCCAGGGTGTTAAGACCAACATCGAATGGGGCGCCCAGATCCGCAGCTACGTCTTTATGCCCTACACGCTCGCCAAGGATACGCGTACGGGGTACGAGGATACCAACATCGGCGCCGTAATGGACGGCGAGATCGACGGCTTTATCAACGCATATCTGAAACAAAACGCAAAGTGAGGTAACCTATGAAAAAAGCGATTTCCATGCTGAAAAGCTCCCGTTTGGCAGTTTCTGTCTCGTTGCTTATTCAATCCTTTACGCTCTTTGTGCTTTTCCTGATCCTGTGCGCGAAAAAGAAGAGCATTGCCGCCGCCTTCCTCGGCGTTGCCGCGATGGAGGGGGCCGCAGGCGCTTACCTTTTCCTGCAGGCCAAGGAGGATCTTGAGGAAAACGACTTCGATCCGAGCGATTATTTGGACGAAGCCTTAGACATCGACGCAGACGAGGAATTCGAGCTTGACGACGAGATGCTGACGGCGGACCTTTATCACCGTGCAGACGATGAGGGCGATGCCCCCAAAAAGAAAGAAATTCCCCTCGAAGAAGAGGTCGACGAGGAAGAATTCAAAAATTCCTGAATTAAAAAAGAACGGCGTTTTGCAAAACGCCGTTCTTTTTTTACCGTTTCGCGCCCCGAAGAGTAAAAAGACGATTTGTAAAGTTTTGTTTTCTTAAAACGTCAAAACTCTTCTCGAATCTTCTCAATAGCCGATTTTTCAAGGCGCGACACCTGCGCTTGGCTGATCCCGATCTCCTCGGCGATCTCCATTTGCGTTTTGCCTGCGTAAAAGCGTTTTTCAATAATAAAGCGCTCTCTTGTGCCAAGCTTTTTCATCGCCTCCTTAAGCGAGATATCCTCGATCCAGCTGTCCTCGGATTCCTCGGCGTCACGCAATTGGTCAATAACGCACACCTCGTCCTCCCCGTCGCTGTAGACCGATTCGAAAAGCGAGACCGGCTCTACGATCGCTTCCATCGCGCGCCCCACGTTCTCTTTTTTCTCACCGAGCGCCTTGGCGATCTCTTCGGTGCTTGGCTCGCGGTTTTCTTCACGCAGAATCTGCTCTCTGACCCCCAGCGCGCGGTAGGCAAGCTCCCGAAGCGAGCGCGAAACGCGAATCGGGTAATTGTCGCGCAGATACCGCCTTACCTCCCCGATGATCATCGGCACCGCGTAAGTGCTGAATTTTACGTCAAGCTCTACGTTGAAATTGTCGATCGCCTTCATCAGGCCGATGCACCCCACCTGAAAAAGATCGTCTGCGCTTTCCTTGCGTTGAGAAAAGCGTTGAATGATCGAAAGCACGAGGCGCAGATTGCCGAGGATCAGCTTTTTTCTGGCTTCCTTATCCCCTCCCTTCGAAAGGATCAAAAGCTCTCTTTTTTCTTCATCCGAAAGCGTTGTAAGGCGCGATGTGTTCACGCCGCATATTTCCACCTTATGGGTATACAAGTTTCTACCGCCTTTTCCGTATTTATCCCGATTATTCCCCCCTTCGCCGCCCCCTTATGCGAGAAGCTTTCTGGGAAAATTTGCAATCCCTTCGGCTTTTCGGGAAAAGAAGGTTGACAGAGCGTTTTTTGTCGTGTATAATATTTTAGTATTATATATGTATTAAGTAAGGATGGGAAGGGTAAATGAGCTTCAAGATTGCATTGGCGGGTGACCTCGGCAGTGGAAAAAGCACGGTCTCGAAGATTCTGATCGAGAGGACCGGCGCCACCTATTATTCAACGGGTACCGTCTGCCGCGCGCTGGCAAAAAAGCACGGCATGAGCATTGACGAATTCAACGTATATATGGAGACCCATCCCGAGGTGGATAAGGAGATTGACGACGGGCTTTGCGCGCTCTCGAAAGAGGGGGGCGATTACATCGTCGATTCGCGTATGGCCTTTCACTTTGTGGAAGGAAGCTTTTCGGTGTATCTTGCCACCGATCCGATCGTTTCCGCCACCCGTATTTTAAACGACAACCGCGACGTAGAGCGCTTTGCCGACGTCGAGGAGGCGGCCTCGCGCATACGGATACGCCGCGCCAGCGAGAACAAGCGTTATTTCGAAAAATACGGCGTACACATCACCGACCTCAGAAATTACGACCTCGTCTTGGATACCACCTATCTTACGCCCGAGGAGGTGGCCGAAGCGATTCTTGGGAGCCTTGAGGCACGCCTTACGCTGCCCGATTTCCGTTTAGCCTTGCTTTCCCCCAAGCGCCTTTCTTATAAAAAGGACGCGCTTCGGTTCGAGGTGGTGGCGGGGCTTCGCGCCGAATTAAAATTCGGAATGCCCCTTCCCTTGCCGCGCGTTTGCGAAAAGAACGGCCGCTTTTATATTCTTTCGGGCGCCGATATTGCCGAGGCGCATCTTTGCGACGGCAAAAAGCTGATCCCCTGCCGTCTGACGGGCGGGCGCCCCTCTCCCCTTTCCGCCTTTATTCCGCTTTCTTGTAAGGAGTCTTAATTATGATCGAATTAAAGAAAACCGCCGCCGCGCTGATCGCCGGCGCCGCCTCCGCCTTCCAAGGGGAGCTTCCCACCGAGGAGGAGATCGTTTCTCTCTTGGAATATCCGCCCGATTCGTTGCTTGGCGACCTGGCTTTCCCCTGCTTCCGCCTTTCGAAGGCGCTTCGCATGGCGCCGCCGAAGATCGCAGAAGCGCTTTCTTCTGCCATTTCGCATCCCGCCTTTAGCGAGGTTCGCGCCGTTGGCGGGTATCTCAACTTCTTTATCAACACCGCCGATATGGCTCGCCGCCTGCTTTCCACCATTAAAGAGGAGGGCGAGGAATACGGCTCTCCCCGTATCGGGAACGGCAAAACCGTCGTACTCGACTATTCCTCCCCGAACGTAGCCAAGCCCTTTCACATCGGGCATCTCGGCACAACGGTCATCGGCCATTCGTTAAAGCTGCTTCACGAGTTCGCGGGCTACCGCTGCGTCGGTATCAATCACCTTGGCGACTGGGGTACCCAGTTCGGCAAGCTGATCGTCGCTTACCGCCTGTGGGGTGACAAAGAGACGATCGAGGAAAAAGAGATCGACGAGCTGGTGGCGCTTTACGTCCGCTTCCACGCCGAAGCCGAGAAGGACGAGAGCCTGAACGAGCGGGCGCGCGCCGAGTTTGCCAAGCTGGAGGCGGGAGACGAAGAGAACCTTGCGCTTTGGCAATGGTTCAAGGAGATCAGCCTGCGCGAATACGAAAAGACCTACAAGCTGCTCGGCATCACCTTTGACAGCTACAACGGCGAAAGCTTTTATACCGATAAAATGCCCGCCGAGATCGCGCGTATGAAGGAGAAAAACCTTCTCACGATCGACGACGGTGCCTCGGTGGTATCGCTGGAAGACTACAAGATGCCGCCCTGCCTCATCTTAAAGCGCGACGGCTCTACGCTGTATCCGACGCGGGATATCGCGGCCGCCGTATACCGCAAAAAGACCTACGACTTTGAAAAGTGCATCTACGTAACGAGCGCGGGGCAATCGCTTCACTTCGCCCAATGGTTCAAGGTTCTTGAGCTGATGGGAGACGAGTGGGCCCGTCAGCTTGTGCATGTCCCCTACGGTACGGTAAGCCTTAACGGCGCCAAGCTTGCCACCCGTACCGGAAACGTCGTTCTCTTGAAGGATCTGTTCCGCGAGGCGATCGAGAAGGTGCAGGAGATCGGGGCCGAGAAAAACAACGTTTCGGCCGAAAGCCGCGAGGTAGCCGAGGCGGTCGGTGTCGGCGCGATCATCTTCTATTATCTTTCGGGCAACCGTATGCACGATATCAACTTCTCGCTTTCCGATGCCCTTTCCTTCGACGGGGCGACGGGCCCCTACGCCCAGTACACCTACGCGCGCACCTGCTCTCTGCTTGAACGCGCAAAGGACATGCAGGGAAAAACGGAGTTCCTTCGCGCGCTGACGGCCGAGGAAAAGGAGCTTACGAAGGTACTGGCGCTCTTCCCCGAGCGTGTGCTTGACGCGCTTGAATCCTACGAGCCCTCGGTGATCACCCGTTATATTTTAGAGCTTTGCACCGCCTTTAACCGCTTCTATCACGAGTGTCAAATCCTCTCGGCCGAGAGCGATGAGATCCGAAGTGAGCGTATCGCGCTTACCGACGCCGTTCACACGGTGCTTGCCCGCGCGTTGCGCCTGATCTGCCTCAAAACCCCCGAAAAGATTTAACGACAAGGAGTATTCGATATGTCCGGACATAGCAAATGGAATAACATTAAGCGCAAGAAAGAAAAGACCGACGCCCAGAAGGGAAAGATCTTTACCAAGATCGGCAAGGAGATGGCGGTTGCCATCAAGGCCGGCGGTCCCAATCCCGACAACAACAGCAAGCTGCGGGATCTGATTGCCAAGGCCAAGGCCAACAACGTGCCGAACGATAACATTGAGCGCTGCATCAAAAAATTCTCGACCGATAATAACATCAACTACGAGGAGATCACCTACGAGGGCTACGGCCCCAACGGCGTTGCCGTGATCGTGGAGACCACGACCGACAACCGCAACCGCACGGCGGGCGCCGTTCGCTCGTATTTCTCGAAGTTCCACGGCAACCTCGGTCAAACCGGAAGCGTTAGCTTTATGTTTGAGGAAAAGGGTCTTATCACGATCGTAGACGAGGACGACGAGATCGAAGAGGATGCCCTGATGGAGGCCGCCCTTGAAGCGGGAGCCTCCGATTTTGAGGGCGATGAGGGCTGCTACGAGATCTACACCGAAAAGGACGATCTTTCCGCGGTGCGTGACGCCTTGATGGCGGCCGGCTATAAGCTGGATTCGGCCGACCGTACGATGGTTCCTTCCTCTTACGTCAAGCTGACCGACGAAGAGGACATCAAGATGATGGAGCTTCTTTTAGAGCGTCTTGACGACGACGATGACGTGTTAAACGTTTTCCATAACTGGGAAGAGGAATAATGTAAAAATCCGCAAAGAAGCCTGTATAAAGCGTTCTTTATACAAAAGAGCCAACCGAATCGGTTGGCTCTTTCTTTAAAACAAAAGGCTACCCGTAGGGGTAGCCTTTTTAGGTTTATGCGAAATTATTTCTGAAATCTCGATACAAAGTGGCGGTACGCCGCGTCACCGATCTGCTTGTAACCGGGGGCGTCGGGATGCACGCCGTTGGAGCAAATGGTTTCCTTGACGTTAGAATGGTTGTTGGTCGCAACCGTGGTCTTCATGCAGTTGTTGACCGAATCAAACTGACCCGAGATCTGCGTGAAGGTGAGGTTATCCTTGTATTTATCCTCCTCGCAGAGCTCCATGTACCATTCCTGTATGTTCCAGACGTGACCGGCCTTTTCGAAGTAGGGCCAGCCCATGTTATAGTTAGAGGCAAAGCCGTCCTTCAGCGGGACCTGCAGACCCATCAGGGTGATATGGCAATCGGGATAGACCGAAAGAATGTTGTCAAGGAAGGCGCGCGCTTCTGCCTTATATTTCTCTTCGGTCGTGCCGGTGTTGTTCCAGCCGAGAAGCACGATGACCTCGTCAAGATGATCGACGCCGAAGCCCTCGACATACTTTTTCATATTAACGCCGTTGGTGTCGTCATCCCACATCGGGTTACTGGGGGCTTTCGACCAGCCGGTAAAGGTGATGTTGCCGCGATTTACACCGCCGCTGACCCAGGTAAGGGTGCCGCCGCCGGCGACACCGCCAACGGTAAGATCAGTCGAGGAAGCGCCGCCGTCGACACGGATCAGTTTGATCCTTTCGGCTTCGATCGACTCCAGCTTCCAATACGTGCCGTTTCCGTCTTTATAAATACTGTGCTGGTCTTCCGCCTCGTTTTTATCGCTGAAATTACCCGTGATGTATTTTCCGTTGTTGCGGTTATCCGAAGGACCGGTGTAGGAGGTAAAGGCCCAGCCGCCGTATCCCTCGTAGCGCACCTTGGTTCCGGTGATGCTGCGGGTACCGATAAAGGTAATGTTGTCCAGCTTATCAGCCGAAATACGGTCATAGAACTGCTTGACCCAGGTGCCGCCGTTGGTCAGCGAGTCACCAACGCAAAGCACGACCTTCTCCTCATCGGGCGAGGTGGGCTTAGCGTGGACGCGGATCTCGACCGAGTCGGTCGCAACGATGCTGCCAACGTTATCGTATACTATGACATTCAGGGTATAGGTCTTGCCGGCCTCAGCCTCGGTAGGCGTCCAAACATACTTACGGGCAAAGACCTGGCCGCGGTTGTCGGCGGCGGAGCTCCTATCGGCGTAGCGAAGCACGAAATCGTACACGTCGCTGTCGTAACATTCGGCGATGCCCTTATAGAAGAGCTCAAATTTATCGCCGACAATGAGGTCATAGTAATCGGGCAGGTGCAACTTTAAGCCCGCGGTGGGAACCACGCCGGGCGTAACGGTTCCGCCGGTGCTGCCGGTGCTGCCGGTGCTGCCGGTGTTGCCGTTGTTACCGGTGTTGCCGCCCGCGGCAATCAGCTCTTTGATCTTTTCAATCAGCTCGGATTCAAGCATATATTTCGGTTCCTCGGAATGTAAGAAAGTCATTTCGGGCGAAAGGGCCTCATCAGCCGAAACGGTAGTGATGTTGCCGCCTTCATTCTTATAATAGTAGCTGTAACGGAAGGACGCCGAGGTAGTATTCGTAAGAGCGTTCTTTTCCGCCATCAAGCAGGTGGTGTTCTTCGAGAAGGACATGCGGACAGGGGTATCTTCATCGGTGTAAATCCCGAGAATGAAGGCATCCCCAAGCTCCTCAAGGTCATCCTTGCTGACCGAACCGAGATCCAGCTCGTAATCGCCAAGACCGTTGGGGGTCACAGTCGCCTCATAGGTAGCGACGACCGTCGAATAAGCGACCGCGTTGTTGTCGTTCGGGCGGACGGTGCTGATCTTACGGAATTCGATATAGACCGTGATCTCTTCATCGGTCACCGCTTCAAATTTGAAGCTGTTGAGCGTGATCTTGCAGACCGTGTCGGATTCCCCGAAGAAGATATCCTTCGTCATATAAGTAGTAAAGCCGACGACACCGTCCTTAAAGGCACCGGCCGCGGTGGTCTTCGAAGCATCGGTAACCGTGCTGCCCTCGTCAAGAATCGGAACCTTGTTGGCCTCTAACATTGCAAGCAGCTGCTCCAGCGTTGCGTTGTTGAGATCGCCTGCGGGGGCGGTGGTTACGGGGGGCGTGGTCTTATCGGTCACGTTAAGGGTCTGTTGGGTTCCGTCGGAAAGCGTGATCTTATAGGTAGCGACCCCGTTTTCCTCGGCGGTCTTTTCGATCGAGGTGATCTCCCCCTTATCGGTCATACCGCCGACGCTGATCGTCTCCTCGGTGCCGTTTTTCAGGGTGATCTTATAGGTGGCTACACCGTTGGACTCACCGGTCTTTTCGATCGAGGCGACCTGCTGCTCCCACAGATCAAAGCCAACACCGATATCGGTGCCGCCGGGATTTTGGGGCGTCATCAGCATATCGCAGGAGGTAAAGATCATAAGCGCGAAGATGCAAACGGCCAAGAGCAGAAATAAACGTTTGGTTCTCATAGTTTTTTCCTTTCAAAAAATTATTCCGTAGCAGAATCGGGCGCAGGCGGCGTATCGGAAACCGCCCCCTCTTCCACCATAGGCTTCGTTTTGGTCGCGGGATGGGTATATGCGTAGCTGTAGCTTCTGTAACGCTTTTTGTACTTGTAGCGATCCCCCTTACCGTAGTAAGAAGAAAGCTTCGGGTTGGTATCGTTGAGAACAAAGCCGAGGATCTTGGCGCCGACACTGTTGAGCGACGAAACCAACGAGGAAACACCCTTTCGTACGTCCGCGCCCGAGCGAATGATCAGAACGTAGCCCGTAATAAGGTTCGCGGGAACCAAAGCGTCTACGACGACCCCGGCAGGCGGGAAGTCGATAAAGATCGAATCGTACCGTTCTTGCAGCTTTTTCAGAAGGTTAGCAAAATTCTCGGAAGCCAGAAGCTCTGCGGGGTTCGGGGGGATATGCCCCGAGGGAAGCAGATCGAGCCGCTCAAAAGCGGTGTGCTGGATAGCCTTGTCGATATCGTTGCTGATACCGGCCGCCAGCTCACTGACCCCGAAGGAACGGTCACGGAGAAACGCCTTGTGCTGGACCGGGCTGCGAAGATCGCAGTCGATAAGAAGCACGCGCTTTCCAAGCTCGGAGAACGAGCGGGCAAGGTTGGCGATCACGATCGATTTACCGGCGTGCGCAAAGCAGCTGGTAACGGCGTAGACAGGGCAATCCACGCCCCTTGCCGTATAGAGCATATTGGTACGGATCTCTTTAAAGGATTCGGTGATCGCGAAAGGGGTATCGGGATTGGTCAGCATACGGTTGTATTGATTCATCTGTATTTACCCCCCTCTTTTTTCGTAACGCTTGCCGAAACGTCCCCCGTCTTGCTGTCAACGATCGGGAAGGACGGGATCATACCGAGAAGCGGAATGTTATGCTTCTTAAGATCCGACTCGGTATAGATGGTCGTATCGAACATATCGTGCAGGAAGACGGCGGCGAAGCAAAGGAAGCCGCCAACGACCGCCGCCAAGACGACGTTACGCCGCATGCTGGGCGAGACCGGCGTCGTGGGTACGACGAATTTGGTGGTCAAAAGCTTTACCGTTCCCATCTCAACGTAATCGTTCAATACGTACGGAGCCTCGGTCGAAGCGAATTTGGCAAGATAGTAGGCCATGATCGGATCGGTAGAGGTCATGGTTATGTAGAACAGGCGATCCTCGCGGATACCCGTGGCCATCATCGAAAGCACGTTCTTCATATTCTGATCCTCGCTTCTTTCACCCCATTCGGGGAAAAGCAGCGTGCCGTTTTCATCCTTCGCTTCTTTCATGCATTGGGAAACGCGGTTTCCGAAATCGTGCGAGTATTTCAGAACCGAAGGATAGGTCTCTGCCAACGCCTCCTGCGCCGTATAGTTATAGGACGTGCCGCCCGCAAGCGGATCGGGGTCAACGTAGAAGGTAATCGTGACCGAATATTTCTTCGGGATCATAAAATGGGTGTAAAGCCCCATTGCCAAAGCAAAGATCATCGCCGCGATGATTGTCCAATACCAGCACTTGCGAATGACGGTCGACAAAAATTTCAGGTCGATCGCCGATTCGTTGGTGCCTTGCAACTCGTTAAAATTATCCATAGAACCTCTCCGTAAATTTATTTATGAGGGGCTTGTCAACGGTCAATTAAGCGTTGGCAGCGTCAACGATCGCGGTGAATTTATCGGTCTTCAGCGAGGCACCGCCGATAAGACCGCCGTCCACGTGCTCCTTAGCCAAAAGGTCAGCGGCGTTCTTTTCGTTCATCGAGCCGCCGTACTGGATCGTCAGCTTTTCGGCCGCTTCCTTGCTGTAAAGCTCAGCCACTACGCCGCGGATAATGCCGCAGACCTCGTCGGCCTGCTCGGGCGTGGCGGTAAGGCCGGTGCCGATGGCCCACACGGGCTCGTAGGCGATGATGATGCGCGAAAGATCCTCTTCGGGAATACCGGCAAGGTCAAGCTTGGTCTGCATCGAAACGATCTCGGCGGTGATACCGGCCTGACGGGCCTCCAAAAGCTCGCCAAGGCAAAGGATCACGGTAAGACCCGCGGCAAGACCCGCCTTGGTGCGAAGGTTTACGGTCTCATCGGTCTCGGCGAAATACTGACGTCTTTCGCTATGGCCGACAATGACGTATTCAACACCGGTCTCCTTGAGCATCGCGCCCGAGATCTCCCCGGTGTAGGCGCCGTTTTCCTTAAAGTGAACGTTCTGGGCGCCAATGTGAATGTTGGTCCCCTTGGCGGCCTCAACCGCCGCGGCGATATCCACGAAGGGTACGCACAGAACGACGTCGCATTTATCCTTCCCCTCTACCATGGGCGCCAGCTCTTTGATAAAGGCCGAGGTCTCGGAGGGGGTCATATTCATTTTCCAGTTTCCTGCAATAACGGTTTTTCTCATTTTCTTGCTCCTTTATTTTTAAGAATGCCGGGGCGAAGCGCGCCGCCCCGGCTATTTTAGAATACGAACGGCTTATTTATCCTGCAGGCAAGCGATGCCGGGAAGCATCAGACCCTCAAGGAATTCCAGCGAAGCGCCGCCACCGGTCGAGATGTGGGTGATACGGTCGGCAAAGCCAAGCTGCTCGCAGGCCGCGGCCGAGTCACCGCCGCCGACGATGGTGGTAGCCGAGGAATCGGCCAGCGCCTTTGCTACGGCGATGGTACCCTTGGCAAGCGTCGGGTTCTCGAAAACGCCCATCGGGCCGTTCCAAACAACCGTCTTGGCGCTCGTAATCGCCTCGGCAAAGAGGGCGCGGGTCTTATCGCCGATATCAAGACCCATCTTATCGGCAGGGATCTCGTTGGAGGGAACGGTGGAAACCTCGATCTCCCCGTCAATGGGATCGGGGAAGGAGGCGGCAACGACCGAGTCGATGGGGAGCAGGAGCTTTACGCCCTTCTCCTCTGCCTTCTTCATCATATCGCGGCAATAATCCAGCTTCTCGCTATCCAGCAGCGAGGTGCCGATCTCATATCCCTTAGCGGCGAGGAAGGTGAACGCCATACCGCCGCCGATGATCAGGGTATCGACCTTGGTAAGCAGGTTGTTGATAACGTTGAGCTTATCAGCGACCTTGGCGCCGCCGAGAATGGCGACGAAGGGGCGGGCGGGATTTTCAAGGGCGGCACCCATGATGCCGATCTCCTTGCCGATCAGATAGCCGCAGTAGGCGGGCAGATAATCGGCAACGCCGGCGGTGGAGGCGTGGGCGCGGTGGGCGGTACCGAACGCGTCGTTAACGTAGATATCGGCCATCGACGCGAGCTCTTTGGCGAACTCGGGCAGGTTCTTCTCTTCACCCGCCTCGAAACGGACGTTTTCGATAAGAAGGATCTCGCCATCCTTCAGCGCGGCGGCCTTGGCCTTGGCATCGGCGCCGACGACGTCGGTAGCAAACGCAACCGGCTTGCCGAGCAGCTCGGAAAGCTTTTCGGCTACGGGGCGAAGGGTGAACTTCTTGGCATCGCCCTCGGCCTTCTTAAGGGCGGCTTCCTTGGCGGCGGCGCGCTCGGCTTCGGGAAGAGCCTCGATCGCCTTCTTCTCTTTCTTATTAAGGCCAAAGCCGGGGGTCAGGATATTGTGGGGCTTTCCGAGGTGGCTGCAAAGGATCAGCTTCGCGCCGTTCTCGGAGAGATATTTGATGGTGGGCAGAGCCTCGACGATACGCTTATCGCTGGTGATCACACCGTCTTTCTGCGGAACGTTGAAGTCGCAACGGGCAAGCACGCGCTTCCCCGAAAGCTCGGGAATTTCTTCGACCGATTTTTTGTTGTACATGGACATAGCGGAACTCCTTTATATAATATAATTATTTACCTTTGACAGTATATCACGCGCAAAAGGAATTGTCAAGTCCCGCGCCCACCGAATTTACAATTATGTCTTTACAAAATGTCGAAAAGGCGCTATAATCAAGCTATCAAACAAAAAGAGGACGCTATGGATCAAACAGCATTTAAAGCCGCGCTCAGCGAAACCTTCGACCGTCTTTCTCTTTCTTCTCTTATCGGAGAAGAGGAAAAGGACAAATTTTATCACCTTTACCGCCGCCTGGTCGAAGAAAACGAAAAATACAATCTTACCGCTCTTTCGGACGAAAAGAGCGTGATCCTTTTGCATTTTGCCGACTCGCTGATGGGCGAATCCCATTTTAAAAAGGGCTCTTCGCTTTTGGATATGGGTTGCGGCGCGGGCTTCCCCTCGCTCCCGCTTGCCATCTGCCGCCCCGACCTTTCGATCACCGCCGCCGACGCGACCGCCAAAAAGATCGGCTTCGTCGAAAAGATGAAGGAGGAGCTTTCTCTTTCCCACCTCACCCCGCTCGTCGCTCGCGCCGAGGCGGAGGGAAAGGGGCCCCTGCGCGACAGCTTTGACGCGGTAACGGCGCGCGCGGTCGCTTCTCTTCCGATGCTGTGCGAGCTGTGCGCCCCCTTTATCCGAAAGGGCGGCCTCTTTCTCGCCATGAAGGGGCGCGACGGGTTGGCCGAGCTTGAGCTGGCGCGCCATGCGATCGGCGAATTGAGATGTAAGGTTGAGTTTACAAAAGAGTATGAAATAAGCGATGGAGAGACCACGCATGAGCGCGTTCTGCTGTTGCTTCGCAAAATGGCGCCAACCCCCGAAGCCTATCCGCGCGCCTTCGCAAGGATCAAATCAAGGCCGCTTTAAAAGCCACCGAATTCCAACAAAAAAAGAAAAAGCCGTACGCTCGTCCGTACGGCTTTTTCGGTTTTACTCGGCAAGAACGCCTTCAATAAAGGCGTCAAAGGCGGAAAGTCCTTCTTCGGTGCGGGGGAAGACGGCGGTGTTACCGAGGATCGCGGCGCACACCTCATTGACCCGCCCGATGACCGCCTTTTCGGCTTCCTCGGCGGAAAGGGGCGCGGGATATTCCGCCAGCAAGGAAGCGATCATATCGCGGTGGACGAACAGCGGGTGTCCTTCTGTATCCAGCGCCGCCTTATCGTAGGGCGTTTGGCGCGTAAGATACGCTTCTACCTCCTTCAGCTCTCTCTTTAAGCGGCCGGGCAAAATATAGCGCCCCATCGCTTCGATCAGGCCGATCCCCTCTTTTTTGATATTGTGATATTCGGGGTGGGCGTGATAGATCCCATCGGGATACTTTTCATCGGTACGGTTGTTACGCAGGATAAAGTCCATCACGTAAAGATCTCCCTCTCGGCGGGCGATCGGCGCTAAGGTGTTGTGCGGCACCTCCCCCGTATGCGAAAGAAGGCCGAGCGCGGGATTTTCATAGGCGCGCCATGCCTTGATGATCTTCGTCGCAAGAGAGGAAACGGCGTTTCTATCCTTTCCTTCCACTCTAAGGGCGCTGTTATACCAGCAAACGCGGCCAACCTTTACCCCCTCAACAGGGCAGGCATACACCTTTTCGATCGGGGCCTTTTGCATGGGCAGGCGGGTACCGCCCCCCTGAAAATGCTCGTGATTCAAAATCGAGCCGCCAACGATCGGCAAAGCGGCGTTGCTTCCGATGAAATAGGTGGGGAACGCGTCGACAAAATCAAGCAGCTTTTCGGCGGTGGTCTCGTCTACCCGCATGGGGGCGTGCGCGCGGGAAATCGCGATACAATGCTCGTTGTAATACGCGTAGGGCGAATACTGAACGAACCACTCTTCCCCTCCCATAGTCAGCGAAAGCGTGCGAAGGTTGGCGCGGGCGGGGTGCGTAAGCGTGCCGCGGTAGCCCTCGTTCTCCCCGCAAAGGAAGCAAGCGGGATACTTATCGTCGCTTTTCTTCTTGGTAAGAAGCTTGGCGATATCCTTATTATTCTTTTCGGGCTTGGAGAGATTGATGGTTACCTCAAGAACGGTCTTTCCGTCTTGGTATTCCCATTCAATGTTACGGGAAATGGCGGTCTTTTTGATATAATCGTTGTAGATACAAAGGTTATAGAACCAGGCGATCGCCGCATCAAAGCCCTTTTCCCGCAGCAACGTATGGTAAATGCGGTTGATCGAGGAGGGCGGAGGCGTTAAAAGCCCCATGATCTCGGTAGCGTAGATCTCCTCTTCTCCTTCCTCGCAAAGACCGGCCTCGAGCGCGTAGGCCTTTATCTTTTCGATCAGGGCGTCGGGGATATCAAGGGCGTCTACCCACGAGGTATCGGGCGCGTTTGCCATCGGCGCATCCATGGATAGGGCCGCTAACAAGCGGTTTCTTGTATAGGGCGCATCCAATTCATCCAAAGAAAGATGGCTCTTGGCATAAGCCAACAGCTCTTCAACCAAAATCTGTCCGTTCATTGTCAACATCTCCTTTATCATCGGCGGAAAACGCCCGCTTTTTTCTGAATATTTATTATAGCAAAGCGCGCGGCGGTTGTCAAGCCGACTTTCGCTTTATCAAACGAAAGTTTTTTCGTCAAAAGCATTGACAAGCCGATGAAGAAAGCATATAATGACAATATATTTTTGAGTGAAGGAGAAGGACATGGGCAAGCTTTATTCCTCGGTGACCGAGCTGATCGGAAAAACGCCTCTTTTGCGTTTATCCCATATCGAAAAAGCGCATAAGGTAGGGGCGCGTCTTCTCGGCAAATTGGAGTCGATGAACCCCGCCGGCTCATCCAAGGATCGCGTAGCCCTTGCCATGATCGAAGCGGCAGAAAAGGAAGGGGCGTTACAAGCGGGCGGCCTAATCGTCGAGCCGACCTCGGGGAACACGGGCATCGGTCTTTGTATGGTAGCCGCCTGCCGCGGATACAAGACCGTCCTCGTTATGCCGGAAAATATGCCGAAGGAAAGGCAAGCCTTAATGCGCGCCTATGGCGCAAAGGTCGTTTTGACCCCCGCGAAAGAGGGGATGGCAGGCGCCGTTAAGCGGGCCGAAGAAATAAAGAAAGAGAATCCCGGCGCCTTCATCCCCGCCCAATTCGACAATCCGCAAAATCCCCTTGCCCATTACGAAACAACGGCGCGTGAGCTGTACGAGGATGCAGACGGGAAGATCGACGTCTTCGTCGCGGGCATCGGCACGGGCGGCACGATCAGCGGCGTTGGTCGATATTTGAAAGAAAAGAACCCCGCCATAAAAATCGTGGGGGTTGAGCCGAAGGGGAGCGCCGTGCTTTCGGGAAAACCCGCCGCCCCACACGGCATCGCGGGCATTGGGGCGGGCTTTATCCCCTCGGTGCTTGATTTAAAGCTGATTGACGAGATCGTGGTGGTCGACGAAAAAGAAGCCGCAGAGGCGGCGAAGGAGCTGGCAAGGCTTGAGGGCGTGCTGTGCGGTATCTCCGGCGGGGCGGCGCTTTTTGCCGCGCTTTCGATCGCAGAGCGAGAAGATATAAAAGGGAAAACGGTTGCCGTTCTTTTCCCCGATACGGGAGAGCGCTATCTCTCCACACTTTATTCCGAATGAAAGGACCGACATGAAGGATTTCAACGAGATCACCGAAAAAATAACACCCCTGCTTTTAGAAGAAAAGGAAAAGGGGCCCGATTACACAGGGCTTCGTTGCCTGGCAAAGGATTTTCTCGACCGCCTCTTCTTTGCGCTTTTTCCGCGGCATTTCTGCGCCGAAAGAAAGAGCGAGGAAGAGCCGCTTCCGTCGGCCGCCAAAACGCTTTACGAGGCGCTTCTCTTTTTTGTTGACAAAGAAGAGGCCGAGCGGGTGGTTACCGCCCTTTTTGAAGCGCTTCCCACCATCAAGCGGCGCATCGAAACCGACGTTGAGGCCGCTTACCGCGGCGACCCCGCGGCCAAAAGCCACGACGAGATCCTGCTTTGCTACCCCGCCTTTACCGCGATCGCGACGCACCGTATCGCCCACCGTCTTTACGAGCTTAAGGTGCCGACCCTGCCGCGTATGCTTTCCGAGCTTGCGCACGAAAAAACCGGCATCGATATTCACCCGGGGGCGGTGATCGGCGACTATTTCTTTATCGACCACGGAACCGGGGTCGTCATCGGGGAGACAACCACCATCGGCGAGCATGTAACGCTTTATCAGCACGTGACCCTCGGCGCCAAGAATTTTGAGGCGTTGCCCGACGGCTCGCTCGTTAAGGGGATCAAGCGCCACCCGGATATCGGGAACCACGTCGTCATCTACGCGGGGGCCACGATCTTAGGCGGCAAGACGGTGATCGGTGACGGATGCACGGTGGGCGGAAACGTATGGCTTACCCATTCCCTTCCAAGCGGAACCATCATCGTTTCGAAGCCGTCATCCGAAATGCGCGCGCCGCAGAAATAAGAAAGTTTCCTTTACAAAAAGGACGGTTTTAAGCCGTCCTTTTTGTTTTTTGAGCAAACAAGATGCTTTTCAAAAGAAAAAGAGGGCTGCCGAAGCAGCCCTCGCAAGCATACCTATAAGCCGGGTTCTGTGCCCTTGCGGGCCGCGACCATCTATCTTCGCAAGACGTTACCGCCTTGCTTGGGGTTGCCCCCTGCCACCATCGGGATCAGACGGGGCGCCTTGTGCCAAAGGCACGCCCGAAGGTGTTGCTTCGGATAGGGTTTACAGGGCATCCCACGTCACCGCGGGATCGGTGAGCTCTTACCTCGCCTTTCCATCCTTACCGCAAAAGCGGCGGTTTATTTCTGTTGCACTTTCCCTGGGGTTACCCCCGGCGGACGTTATCCGTTATCCTTCCCCTATGAAGCCCGGACTTTCCTCACGGTAATACCTTTCGGCAACATACCGCGCGGCCGCGCCGCATACTTGCTTTTTTATTATACACGTTTTTTTCGCTTTGTCAAGCAAGGAGCGAATTCCCCGCCCCTTCTTTTTCACTTTTTTTACAAAAACCATTGAATTTTTTGTAATATATGCTATAATATATAAGTTAAAATTTATGAGTAACGAGGTTTAAGAAGTTGAAACGCACCGATTTACGCAACATCGCCATCATCGCCCACGTTGACCACGGTAAGACCACCCTTGTTGACGAAATGCTTCGTCAGGGCGGTATCTACCGTGAAAATCAAGAAACCGTCGACCGCGTTATGGACAGTAACGATATTGAAAGAGAGCGCGGCATCACGATCCTTGCCAAGAACACCGCCGTCTATTACAAGGACACCAAGATCAACATCGTCGATACCCCCGGGCACGCCGACTTCGGCGGCGAGGTCGAGCGTATCCTCAAAATGGTAAACGGCGTTATCCTTTTGGTAGACGCGGCCGAAGGACCCATGCCCCAGACCCGCTTCGTCCTTGAAAAGGCGCTTTCGCTCAACCACCGCGTGATCGTTGTCGTCAATAAGATCGACCGTCCCGACGCCCGTATTGAAGAGGTAGAGGAGGAGGTTCTTGAGCTTCTGATGGATCTTGACGCCACCGACGAGCAGCTTGATTCCCCGATGCTCTTCTGCTCGGGCCGCGCGGGCACCGCCTCGCTTTCCCCTTATGAAGAAGGCAAGGATCTCATCCCGCTTTTCGACACCATTCTCGATTATATTCCCTCCCCCGAGGGCGAGGAAAGCGAGCCGCTTCAGCTCCTCGTTTCTTCGATCGACTACAACGAGTACGTCGGCCGTATCGGTATCGGGCGTATTGAGCGCGGAGAGCTTTCGCAGAACCAAGAGGTTCTTATCACCAACTACCACGACGAGAGCGTGCAAAAGAGAGCGCGCATCGTATCCATCTATCAGTTCGACGGGTTGCGCCGCGTGCCGGTCACCAAGGCATCGGTCGGGGATATCGTTTGCTTCTCGGGCGCTGCCGATATCACGATCGGAGACACGGTCTGCGCGCCGACCGATCCCACCCCGCTTGAATTCGTTAAGGTCAGCGAGCCGACGATCGAGATGACCTTCTCGGTCAACGACGGCCCCTTTGCGGGAACCGAAGGAAAATACGTAACCTCGCGCCATCTGCGCGAACGGCTGTACCGCGAGCTTCTTCGCGACGTTTCGCTTCGCGTTTCGGACGGCGAGACGACCGACAGCTTCCGCGTCGCGGGTCGCGGTGAGATGCATCTTTCGATCCTTATTGAAAATATGCGCCGCGAGGGCTACGAGCTCTGCTGCTCGACCCCCCGCGTGCTTTACAAGGAAATCGACGGCAAGCGCCACGAGCCGATCGAACGCTTGGAGATCGACGTGCCCGAGGAATACCTCGGCTCGGTCATGGAAAAGCTCGGCGCCCGTAAGGGAGAGCTGCTGGATATGCAGCTGCGCGGAAGCCGCCAGCGTCTTTTCTATCTGATCCCCTCGCGTTGCCTGTTCGGCTATCGGAGCGAATTTATGACCGATACCCACGGCGAGGGCATTATGAACACCGTCTTTGACGGATACGCCCCCTATAAGGGCGATATTACGGTTCGCTTCACCGGATCCTTGGTCGCCAGCGAGACCGGCGAGACCACCAGCTACGGGCTTTACTACACGCAGGACAGAGGGCCGCTCTTTATCGGGCCGTCGGTTGCCGTATACGAGGGGCAGATCGTGGGTGAGAACCCCAAGATGGGCGATATTTCGGTCAACGTCTGCAAGAAAAAGCATCTGACCGCCGTTCGCTCGAAGGGGGCGGATGAAGCGCTGACGCTGATCACCCCCAAGAATATGTCGTTGGAAGAAGCGATCGAATTCATCGCCGACGACGAGCTGATGGAGGTCACGCCGAAGTCGCTTCGCCTTCGCAAGCGTATTCTCGATACGCCGACAAGACTGAAGGCGCAGGCCGCCGCTATGAAGAAAGCGAACGGATAAAGCATGAACATTCTGGTTATTGACGGGCAGGGTGGGCGCCTTGGCGCCCAGCTGGTCACCCTTATCAAGGAAGCCCTCCCCACCGCGACCCTTATGGCCGTCGGCACCAATGCCGTAGCGGCCGCCGCGATGAAAAAAGCGGGGGCAGACGAGAGTGCCTCGGGCGAAAACCCCACGCTTGTAGCCGCCCGCCGCGCGGATCTTATCGTCGGGCCGATCGGCATCGTGATCGCCGATTCGATGCTTGGCGAGGTTACCGCCAACATGGCTCGCGCCGTTGGGCAAGCCGACGCTACGCGCATCCTGCTTCCCATCAACCGTTGCGAAAACATCGTAGCGGGGGTGGGCGATCTTTCGCTTACCGCGCTTTTAAGCGATGCGATGCAAAAGATCAAAGCGATCGCCGCCAAAACGGGCATATAAACGTTTCTACAATTCTTGATAAAAAAGACGGAGCTGCTTGCTCCGTCTTTTCGTTTTTTATAGCGTATAGGTCTTATAGATCTCGCCCTCAAGCGTCTTAAAGAAAACGGTATCATCCTCTAAAAGGATATAGCCGCGGCTTGACCCCTCCTTGGGGATCGAAACCGAGCCCGGATTGAGATACAGATATCCGTCCCCTTCGCGGCAAGCGGGGATATGGGTATGCCCGTGGAGAAGCACGTCGCCCTTCGACAGGGGGGGGAGCTTTTCTTCGTTATAAAGGTGACCGTGGGTGGCAAAGATCGCCCGCTTACCGGCGTAAAGCAAGCAATAGTCGGCAAGGATCGGGAAATCAAGCACCATCTGATCGACCTCGGTATCGCAATTTCCGCGCACACAAAGCAGCTTTTCCTTCAAGGGATTCAAAAGAGAAATAACCTCCTTGGGCGCGTACCCCTCGGGCAGATCGTTGCGGGGGCCGTGATAGAGAATATCGCCAAGAAGCAAAAGCTTATCCGCCCCCTCACGCGAAAAGGCCGAAAGCAACGCGCGGCAAAAGGATGCCGAGCCGTGAATATCCGAAGCAACCAAAATTTTCATATCGTTCTCTTTCTTAAGACGCAACGTCTTTTTTCTTTTATTATACCGCTTCCCGAAGGAAAAGGCAAGCCCCACGCAAAACATATTCAAATGCGCCCGCTCATAAACTGAGAAAAAAGGGGGGCGCGTATGTCTTTTATCCACTTTATTAATACCAAAATTTTAGAGGCGATCCTCGGCCCTTTTTTGCTTCTTTTGGGGCTTTTCTTTTGGTTCTATCTCGGCGGCTTTCCGCTTTTGCATCCCAAACGG
>JAZRFI010000072.1:0-39366 GCA_045661285.1 Eubacteriales bacterium
ATTGTACGGTTTCCCCGGCCGCATGGATCTGATCAAAGAAATTTGTGAGAAGCACGGCGCGCTTCTGGTTGAAGACGCGGCTGAAGCCATGGGCGCAACGATCCACGGCAAGCAGTGCGGCTCCTTTGGTGATTATTCCGCAGTCAGCTACAACGGCAATAAGATCATTACGGGCTCGGCCGGCGGATGCCTTCTGACGAATGATCCCGAGATGGCCAACAAGGCTCGCAAATGGTCTACCCAAGCCAGAGAAAACGCCCCCTGGTATCAGCATGAGGAGGTCGGCTACAACTACCGCATGAGCAACGTCGTGGCGGGCGTCGTTCGTGGGCAGTATCCGCATCTTTATGAGCATATCGCGCAAAAGAAGGCGATCTACGAGCGTTATTGTGAGGGCTTTCGCGATCTGCCGGTCAAGATGAACCCCATCACGGAAGGAACCGAGCCGAACTATTGGCTCTCTTGCATGATCATTGACCGCGAATACATGTGCCGCCAGGTGCGTGACGATTCGACGGCCCTTTACGTTAAGGAACCCCATAAGACCTGCCCCACCGAGATACTCGAAGCGCTTGCGGCCGCCAACGCCGAGGGGCGCCCGATCTGGAAGCCGATGCATATGCAACCGATGTACCGCATGCACGAATTCATTACGAGAAGCGGCTCGGGGCGCGCCAAGACCAACGCCTATATCGCGGGCGGTGTCAGTGATGTCGGCGCCGATATCTTTGAACGCGGCCTTTGCCTGCCGAGCGATAATAAAATGACGAAAGAAGAGCAAGATATCATTATTGAGATCGTGAAGTCTTGCTTCCAATAATTGTTTTTGAGGATGATCCGTTATGTACGCAAAGTTTTTTAAGAGAGCGATCGATCTTTTTTTGTCCTTGTTCGCCTTGATCGTTCTTTCCCCCGTTATTCTTGTACTCGCCGTGGTCGGCGCTATCGTCTTAAAGGGGAACCCCTTCTTTTTGCAACCCCGCCCCGGCAAAAAGGGAAAGGACGGGAAAGAGACCATCTTTCGCCTCGTCAAGCTTCGCACGATGGCGAATCTTTACGATGAAAACGGCCGTCTTTTACCCGACGAAGAACGCCTTGGACGCTACGGCGCTTGGCTTCGCTCCACCTCGCTTGACGAGCTCCCCTCTCTGATCAACATCATTATCGGCGACCTGTCGTTGGTAGGGCCGCGCCCCCAGCTCGTAGAGGATATGCTGTTTATGACCGACGAGCAAAGAAGACGCCACGACGTCACGCCGGGGCTTACCGGCCTTGCGCAGGTCATGGGAAGAAACAACATTACCTGGGAGCAAAAATTTGAATACGACCTCCAATATATCGACAAAGGGATCACCTTTTGGGGCGATCTTAAGATCTTTCTTATGACCTTCGGGAAGGTGCTGAAAAGAAGCGACGTCGTCCGTGAGGGAACCGTCAGCGATATGGATCTGGGACTTTGGCTGGTGGAGGAAGATAAGATCTCGAAGGAAGAATACCTCGCAAAGCGCGAAGAGGCCAAGGCACTTCTGAAACGCTAAAACGAACAAGGGAGACAATATGAACGAGCTGGTATCCATCATCACGCCGTCCTACAACACGGCGAAGTTTATTGAGGAAACGATAAAGTCGGTTCTTTCGCAAACCTACACCGATTGGGAAATGCTGATCGTGGACGATTGCTCAACCGACAATACCGACGAGGTGGTTGCCCCCTATCTTTCCGACCCCCGCATCCGCTACTTGAAAAACGAAAAGAACAGCGGCGCGGCAGTATCCCGTAACTACGCTTTGCGCGAAGCCAAGGGAAAATGGATCGCCTTTTTGGACAGTGACGATCTGTGGACGCCCGATAAGCTTACGAAGCAGATCGAATTTATGAAAGGGAACGGCTACGCCTTCTCCTATACGAATTATATAGAGATCGGCGAAGACTCCGTACCCAACGGAAAAAGCGTAACCGGCCCCAAAAAAATCACAAAGCACGGTATGTATAACTATTGCTGGCCGGGGTGCTTGACGGTTATGTACGACGCCGAGACGGTGGGCCTTATACAGATCGAGGACATAAAGAAAAACAACGATTACGCCATGTGGCTGAAGGCCTGCAAAAAGGCCACCTGCTATCTTTTGAACGAAACGCTGGCAAGCTACCGAAAAAGAGGCGGCTCGATCAGCAACCACAGTTACCGTGCCCTTATCAAATGGCATTATCGTTTGTTTCGATTCGCAGAACACAAAAATGCTTTTATTTCAGCAATATTAACTGTACGCAATTTGTGTTGGGGACTATGGAAAAAAATTAAGTACATTAGGGTACAATAATTAGAGAATCGCAGTCACAGGGATAGTTGTGTCGGCAACGCTTGATAGGTTTAGAGAGAAGGAGTGATATTATGGGCGTTATGTGGCTAAAAAAGTTAGCCGTAATGGCTGAAAAACGTGGCGACAGCTTATTTAGCTATCCCATCAAAAAGCAAGAGAAGTATATTAAACATTTTCCCGAGCCCAAAGATGAATTTGAGCGAAGTTATTTTCAATATCGTTGCCAGATGAGGTTATATAAACCGTTTTTTCGTGCTATGCTGAATTTGGCAGCATTACCGTTGTCTGTTATTTATTTAGCAAAATACAAACGCAATCGCACTGTATCGTCGGATAGTCACAAATGTATATTCATTAAAAACGGTTTGCCGGAAAACATCATTCCGCCTTCGTTTAGACGGGGAGAGACCGAAATTGCATCGGTTGAACTGACCGAAAATATACTCACCAAAAACGACGTGGCCTTTTTGCGCGCAATCTTTAAGCGGTATCCATTCTCGTGGATGTTGTGGTTTAAAACAATAATCAAATTATCGCAGTATAGCGCTGTGATATCGAAACATTCTCCCGATGTATTGATTTCTTGTGATGAGTTTTCTTTTACCTCGTCTATTATGACAAAATACTGTCGTTTGAATGGGATAAGACGTATCAATGTCATGCACGGTGAAAAGCTGTATTTTATGCGAGATTCGTTTGTGGATTATGACGAGTATTATGTATGGGATCAATACTATGTTGATTTGTTGACTGATTTGAGAGCAAAAAAAGAGCAGTTCCGTGTAGAATTACCCGAATCTATGCAAATAACCAAGCCGGATGATATATGTGTCAAGTATGACTACACATATTACTTGGCTGACGAAAGCCGAGAAACATTGCAATTTATTTCAAATACGATGAAAACCTTGCATAACAAGGGGAAACGCATATCCGTTCGTCCTCATCCGAGGTATTCTGATATGAAGCTTGTTAACGAAATGTTTAAGTTTGCCAACATAGAAGATTATAAATCTGTAACGATTGAGCAATCGCTGTTGCAAACCGGTGTAGCTATATCTCTGTTTTCGACTGTACTGAATCAAGCCGTAAGCAATTCGATTCCGATCGTGATAGATGATATTAGCAATCGAGAGCATTTTGAAAAATTAGAAGAACTGAAATACATCGTTCTAAACAAAGAGCATAAATTGTTATCCAAAGTTATGGGAGAAACAGAATGATAGGAAATTTAATAAGAAATATCCGCCGCAAGTTCTTTTCCTGTGTATGCAAAAGAAAAGCAAAGCATGTGGGAAAAAGCATCCATATTAATCGTTGGTGCAAGTTTTCGAAAAATACCACGATCGGGAACAATTGTCACTTTAATGGAATGAAAATCACCGGAAAAGGGAACGTAACCATTGGTGACAATTTCCATTCCGGTGAAGGGATTCTCATATTGACCTCCAACCATAATTACGACTACGGCAAGTCTATCCCTTATGATGACACTACAATAGATGGCGACGTTGTTATTGAGGATAATGTATGGTTAGGACAAAACGTTACGATCTTGCAAGGCGTAAAAATAGGTGAAGGTGCCATCATTCAAGCGGGGAGCGTGGTTGTTTCCGATATACCGGCTTGCTGCATAGCAGGTGGACATCCCGCGCGAGTTTTCAAAAAAAGAGATGAGGAGCACTATTATCGACTAAAAAATGAAAATTCGTTCTTTTAATGCATCTTTTGAAAAAGAGGGGTAATTGGTGTGGAGAAAAAAAACGAATCGAGAATAGCATCAGTTATATATATACTGTTTTCCATATTATTTATTGGAGGACGAATTGTATATATTCCGCCGTTGCTGTGCAATTTCTTAACTGCTTTATCAGGACTGATTGCGTTTGGTTATTGTTTTCTCAAAAAGAGATTGAATAGGATCCATTTGTATCTTTTACTGGTGGGCACTATATTTACGATATGGATGCTCCTCTCCATAGTTTATAATGGCAACGCGGATATTTTGGATGTTCTATGGATCTGGAGCTACATGGGTATTGCAGCACTTATATATGAATTTGATATCTCGCCGATAACGTTCTGGGGTGTTGCGTACATTTTGCTGTTGTTTATCCTGGTGTTTATGCTTCTGGGAAATGCAGCCAACGAGTTGTTGAAAATGGGAAGCGAGAACAATATATCTGCATTTATAATTTTCTTTGTTCTTCTTGGATATTTGTCCGAAAAGAACAAAGAAAATAAAACGATGAGATATCTTCCGGCCTTTCTTACCTTGGCAATTTCTTTGTGGACAGGTAGTAGGGCGGGAATTTTGTCTGCTATTATTCTTGTTGGGTGTGTATTTGCAAACAATTTTTTTGCTGCAAAAAAAGGAAAACTCCGTATACTTTTCACAATGTGCCTTTTGCTTTTTGCGGGAATGTGGGCGGTTAATCACTTTTTTTCCGACTACATGGCTCAATTTTTCGAAAAAATGGACCGCTATGGATATACGTCTGTCAGAACAGAGATTTGGGTTGAGTATATAAAGGGTATGTTCGCTAATTTTAGCAATTTCCTGCTCGGCGTAAATATGTCAGGCTCTAACTATCCTTTATTAAATTTCTATGGCAAAAATCCGCACAATTCGTTCCTTATGTTCCACGCTAAATATGGTATTTTGGGTGTGTTGACGGGTTGCGTATTTATGATTAAATCCATGTGGAGAACAATACAGCATAAAAATGTATTGCTTATTATTGTAACCTTGGTGGCAAGCGCAAGAATGTTTTTTGACTGGATCGCTTTTCCCGGATTATATGATGTGTTTTTTTGGTTGCTTGTAATTTACGCTATTGATAGAGGGGACGTTTCATCGAAAATCGAAGAATGCAATGAAGCAAAGTAATTCATTTATAAAAATCGGCCTTATATACACCATAAGCAATGTCATCATAAAAGGGATGGCATTTTTAACCACACCCATTTTTACCAGACTGATGAGTCAAGCAGAAATTGGTGGCTTCAGCAACATTTCTTCTTGGGCGAATATCATTTCTATCATTGCGGCGCTGTCATTGGGATCATCTATCAGTCGAGCAAAATATGATTACGATGAAAGTATTGATGAATACATTGCATCAATTACGATTATTGGAAGTTTTTTTGCGCTCGTTTTGTGGGGAGTGGTAGAACTAAACATTCATCATTTCGAAAACTTTTTTGGAATGAACAGCCTGTACATTCGCAGCATTATGTTATATTCTGTTTTTTCGCCCTGTGTACAGTCTTTGCTCACAAAGTACCGCATGTATAACGATTACAAGAAAGTAATCCTTTTGACTTGGATTACTTTGCTGGTCACAACCGTGGCATCTTTGGGAATGACGATTTTGATGGAGAACAAATTGACCGGGCGTGTTATTGGAACATATGCCGTCGTCGCGATTGTCGATATCGCTATATGGCTGTATGCGATTTGGAAAGGAAAGCATATAACGTTTAAATATTTAAAATATGCTTTTGCTTTGTCGTTGCCCCTATTGGTACACGAGTTAGCAGGTGTGTTGTTGAATTCATCCGGTAAAATTATCATCAACCGCCTTTGTGGAGAAAACGACGGTGCGTTGTTTTCAATCGCATACACGATTGCTATGCTCATCACCATGCTGATGTCCTCTGTAAACCAGGCGTGGGTTCCTTGGTTTTTTGATAAACTGGCCACGAACGATACACATAGCGTAAAAAAAATTGTCCCTTCGTATACAGCTGTGTTTACGCTCGGCTGTATAGCGGTAATGCTGATAGGGCCGGAAATGGTGTTAATTTTTGGCGGAAGCTCATATATGCCGGCGATTCGTGCAATCCCGCCCATTTGCTTTTCCGTATCCTTGCAATTTGTTTATACCCTTTATGTCAATGTGGAATTCTATTTAAAGAAAACAAAATATATTTCTTTTGCAACCGTAGGAGCTACGATTATAAACATCGGGGCAAACTATCTCTTGATTCCGCGTTTTGGATATATAGCGGCAGCTTATGCTTCGATTATCGGATTTGCTTTTATGATGGTATTCCATTATTTGGTTTGCAGAAAAACAGCCTATAGCAAGCTTTTCGATGTTAAGATATTGCTACTAAACATAGCGATTTGTTTCATAGCGATGATATTGGTTTTACTTCTGTACAAAAGCAATTTTGTAAGACTGATCGTTATGGGTGTTCTCTTTGCCGTTGTTTCAATCCTGGCTTTTATAAACAGAAAGAAACTGAAAACGATAATAAAAGGGGATCTATAATTCAATATCATTTGCTTAAAAGGAGGAAAAATGTTTAGACAAGAAATAGGAGGAGATTTCCACCTATGTAACGAACCTATTGATTGCAACGATAGCGTTTCGAACAACATATTCAAATATCTAAATGATTTTTCCGCGATATATTTTGATAGCGGCCGCAGTGCGTTAAGGTCATTGTTAAAGCATATCAAGCACAAAAGAATACTCCTGCCGGGATATATTTGCGAATCGGTTCGCAAATGTTTCCCTGCTGAAAGCGTTGTTCAGTATTATCGTATAACCGAAGATATAAAAATTGATTGGAATGATTTGCTAAATAAGGCCCAGAATGGCGTAGATATCGTTTATCTTAATTTTTTCAACGGTTATATTGGATTTGATTATGATTTCGATGCACTGCTCCAACTGAAACAGCAGTACGGTTTTACAATTATCGAGGATACAACGCATAGTTTGTTTAGTTGCGTTCATACCGTTGGGGATTATTGCATTTGCAGCTTGAGAAAGTGGTTTCCCATAGCGGACGGCGGCGTTTTGTACTCAAAAAACAAAATTGAAGCAGAGTTACCGGATGTGTCTGTGTGGACAAATCAAAAAAGGGATGCAATGATTGAAAAGGCGAAATACTTGCAAGGGGAATGCGATGACAAAGAACATTTCCTTGATGTATTTGCCCATACGGAGCACAGCTTAGATAGTCAAGAACAATCATGCGCGATCTCGCATGAATCTTTAGAGGCTTTAAAACGTTTTGATTGCGAGTTTGTCATGAATGCTCGCAAACAGAATTTCAATTACCTGAAGGAAAGAATCAAATGTGAAATTGTTGCAGCGGGAGACGAGAAACAGATTCCCATTTTCTTCACAATTCGTTGTGATAATCGAAATGATTTAAGACAACATTTTATTCGTAAAAACATATATTGCCCCATTCATTGGCCACTATACGATGAATTGCAAGCGTTATGCGAAGCGAAAAGCATCTACAACACTGAATTATCCATTCCTATTGATCAGCGATATGGAGAAAAAGAGATGGAGTATATATGTAAGGCATATTATGACTTCATGGATAGGAGAGGAAAAGCGTGATAGAGTTAATTAAATACAACGAAGCAGAAAAATGGAACGAAACAGTAAAGTCATTCGAGAACTCGGATGTTTATTATACGTGCGAATATGCCGTTTCATTTATGGAAAATGAGGACGGAACCCCTTATTTGCTATCATATGACGGCGGTGATTGCCGATTGTGCTATCCTATTATCGAAAAGGATATTTCGGATTTTTCAAAATTCAAAAATGTTTTGGAAAAGGGAAAATATTTCGATTGGAATACCCCCTACGGCTACGGTGGACCTTTAACAGATGATATTTTCTTATCCCAAGAGCAGCAAGATGCCTTTCAAAAAGAGCTGTATGAGGTGACCCAAGAGCGTGGGGTTGTAAGCCAATTTTTAAGATTTCACCCCTTGCTGCAGAATCAGCAGGTTTGCAATACTGCTATCGAAAACGTATATATCAAGGATACGATATATATAAACTTGGAAACCGAGGATGATTTGTTGATTCAAATGGATTCCAAAAACAGGAATCTGATCCGTAAAGCACAAAAAAGCGGTATTGTTATAGAACATGACAAAGGGACTCGCATTGACGATTTTATGAGGATTTATGAAACCACCATGGATCGCGATAATGCTACGCAGTTCTATTATTTTCCCAAGTCGTATTATGAATATATGCAGACGCATATGTCAGATGAAGTTGAATATTTTTATGCATTAAAGGATGGCCAGATGGTGGCTGCATCCATATTCTTTTACAGCAACAAAAGTATGCATTATCATTTGTCTGCCAATCTTATGGAATACCGCACATACGCCCCCACAAACCTTATTTTATATACAGCGGCAAATTGGGGCCGTGAAAATGGAATGAAAAAATTGCATCTTGGCGGCGGTGTTGGCGTTGAGGATAGCTTATTCCATTTCAAAAAGCAATTTAATAAGAATGGAAGAATTGCTTTTTACATCGGGCGTAACATTTTCGATCAGGCAAAATACGATGATTTATTGAAAATCAGAAAAGAGACCTGTCGCGATTTTGATATGAATAACACATATTATATTCAGTATCGAAATCCAAACAGTTAATCTATCAAGGAAAGGAGGGAGTTCGCATGAAAATAGGTGTCGTAACTACAACAAGATCTGAGTACGGATTGTTAAAGAGGTTGATTGGAGAAATCAACAATGACAAAGAGCTTGAATTGTGCTTGATCGTTACAGGAACACATCTTCTTGAAGAATACGGTATGACGGTAAAGTATATCGAAGAAGACGGTTTTCCTATCTCGGTAAGGGTGCCTATTGACATTGATACAAGCTGCCCCTCCGCAATTTCCGCGACAATGGGGCGATATTTTCTCGCCTTCTCCGAAGTGTTTGAAAAGAACAAGGTCGATTTCCTTGTTGTATTAGGCGACAGGTACGAAATGATTCCTATATGTTGCTGCGCCGCCAATGCCCATATTCCCATCGCGCATATTTCCGGTGGAGAAATAACAGAAGGCGCTATAGATGATGCTGTAAGACATAGCCTAACAAAACTCAGTTATCTTCATTTTCCCGCTTGCGAAACATACAGAAACAGAATTATTCAGCTGGGTGAGAATCCTGCGCGTGTTTTTAACGTGGGGGATCCCGGTGTGGAAAACATAAAAAAAATGCTTCTTATGTCGGAAAATGAAGTTCGAAAAAACTTTGATTTAGGACAATCCCCTTATTTCGTAGTAATATTTCACCCCATTACTCTTGATGAAATGAAACCGCAAGCTCAAATAAAAGAGTTATTGGAAGCCATAAACACATTCGGCGATATTCGCTTTGTGATTATGAAAGCAAATTCGGATATGGGGGGGCAAGAAATAAATAAATATTTGAATGAATTTGTCGATAGTCATATGAATTGCTCGTTGTTTTCTTCGTTGAAAATAGAAGAGTTTTTGAGCTTACAAAAATTTTCAATGGGATTGATCGGCAATTCGTCGAGTGGAATTGTAGAGACACCGTGTTTCGGCATACCGACGATCAATATCGGCGACCGGCAAAAGGGACGTTTATATGCCGAAAGCATTATATCCTGCGGTATTGACAGAAATGAAATCATTGCTTCGATTCGCCTGGCTATGACTGATAATTTTAAGGAGAAAGCAAAAAAATCAGTAAATCCATACGGATACGGTGAGACATCAAGCGAAATTGTAAAGCACATAAAAGAATTCATCAAAGGGAACAAAGTAGATTTGAAGAAAGGATTTTATGACATAACGGTGTAAAAGATGAAAGCCATAGCTATTATACCCGCAAGAAGCGGATCAAAAGGCTTAAAAAACAAAAACATTGCCGATGTTTGTGGCAGGCCCTTGATTGATTACACAATAAAAGCCGCGATTGATTCCGGGTGTTTTGATACGGTAATGGTTTCGACCGATTCGAAATTATATGCCGATATTGCAAAGAGGTGCGGAGCTGAAGTTCCTTTTTTGCGTTCAGACTTCACTTCAAGCGACACAGCGGGAACATGGGATGCCGTTAGAGAGGTTTTGTCCAACTATAAAGAAAATGGCAAAACATTTGATTATGTCGCTGTTTTGCAGCCTACATCTCCTCTTCGAACGAAAGAAGATATTCAGGGAGCAGCGGCTTTATTAAAAAGGGATAACGTACATAACGTTGTTTCTGTAACAGAAACCGCACACCCTGTTCAATGGTGTTTCGCCTTAGATGAAACGTGTTCCCTCGCCGAATTTGCTCAATCACCATATTCCGCTATGAGAAGGCAGGAATTAAAAAAGCATTATCAAGAGAATGGTGCAATTTATCTCGTTGATGCAAAAAAAATAATGGATAGCAGTTATAATTTGTATGCTGATGACTGCTATGCGCACATAATGTCGCGAACCCATTCGATTGATATTGACGAAGAAATAGATTTAATTATAGCAAAAGCTATAATTGAAAAGGGTATTTGAGTGAAAATGTATTTTGGGAGAAAAATTGAGGAGCAAAATGAATTATTATAACGGAAAGTGCTTGATTATAGCTGAAGCCGGTGTAAATCACAACGGCAAATTAGATTTAGCTCTAAGATTGTGCGACGAGGCAAAAAAAGCAGGTGCTGATGTAGTAAAATTTCAAACGTGGAAAACGGAAAACATCATAACAAAGAATGTTGATCAAGCTGATTATCAAGCGACAAATACAGGGGTAAGAGAGTCGCAGTATGATATGCTGAAAAAATTGGAATTATCATACGAAAATTTCAGAACAATTAAGAAGCACTGCGATGATATCGGAATTGTTTTTTCATCCACGGCAGATGATGAGGAAAGTTTAGATTTTTTAATTGATTTAGGCATCCCGTTTATTAAAATCGGTTCGGGAGAAATAGGCAATATTCCTTTTTTGCGTCGTATGGGTGAAAAGAAATTACCAATTATAATGAGTACGGGGATGAGTTCATTAGCCGATGTCGATATTTCTTTGCGCGAATTAAAGCAAAGCGGAGCAACGGAAATAACATTGTTACATTGCACGACAAATTATCCTTGTTCGTATAGTGAAGTTAATTTAAGAGCGATGATCACCTTGAAAGATGCTTTTCATACTCAGATCGGATATTCAGATCACACCATTGGTAATGATGTTGCGATTGCAGCAATTACATTAGGTGCTTCTGTAATTGAAAAACATTTTACGTTGGATTGCACAATGGATGGACCTGATCACGCAGCAAGTACTCCACCAAATGAATTTGCTAAATTTGTAAAGGCAATTCGTGACACAGAGCTACTGCTCGGAAACGGAATTAAAGAACCAACCAATACCGAAAAAGAAATATCGAAGTTTGTCACCAAACGAATCGTTGCGAAGAAGAGCATAAACGCAGGAGATTTTTTGAGCACAGAAAATATATGTGTAAAGCGCAATGATATTGGTGAAAAAGCAGCTCTGTGGGACAGAATTCTGGGAACAAGAGCAAAAAAAAGTTATCAAGTTGATGACGGGATATTGTTATAAGCGCAAATTTAATTTGTGGCATTCTTCTTTCCAATCAGGAAAAACGGTAGATCGAAAAGAAAGAATATTTAAAGAAAAAGTTCTTTGAGTAACGGTACAAAAAGAAAAACGGAGATCTTTATCTCCGTTTTTTCTTTTATCGGATAAAGTTGGTGGCGATCCTCGGCTCTTCCTTTTGGGGAAGGCCGAAGGCCTCCTTGCCGAGGGCGATTGAACGCATTAAGAACACCATATTGCGGGCAAGTGTACGCAGGTTCTGCATCCCTTCCCCGTCGGCGGCGGCCTCCCTCTCGTCACGCCCATGGAGGATATTCCAATACTGACCGGAGGCGATCGGCATACCGCAGATCGAGAAGTACTTGTTCAGCTCGTCATAGGTGGCGGTAGTTCCCCCGCGCCTTGCGACGGCAACCGCCGCGCCGACCTTCATCGTCTTATCGAATCGGCTGCTGTAGAAAAGGCGATCAAGAAAGGAGATGAGCGTGCCGTTAGCCGAGGCGTAATACACGGGGCTCCCGACGACGAGGGCGTCAGCCTCTTTTAGCTTTTGCGCAGTTTCGTTTACAATATCGTCAAAAACGCAGCTTCCTTTCGTCATACAAGCGCGGCACCCACTACACCCGCGAATAGCAAGAGAGCCTACCTCAACGACCTCGGTCTCTATCCCCTCGGCGTGGAAAACCTTTTCCATTTCCGAAAGGGCAAGCCTCGTGTTTCCCGCCTTACGAGGGCTTCCGTTTATCAAAAGAACCTTCATTTCGTTTCCTCTTTTCTCGCGTTTTTCGCGGCTTCCTCCGCGCGTTTTTTACAGATCGCCGTCCAGTTTGGAAGCTTCGGCAAAACTTCGACCAGCCCCTTCATTACCGAGGGAATATTGATCCCCTGCGGACACGCCTTGCTACACGCGCCGCAGCCGATACAAGCGGAAGGCTTTTTATCCTCGGGCAAAGCGTCTATCTGCATCCCGACGGTAAAGCCGACAGCATCGAATTTAGCGTCGTTATACGCCTTTACGAGTACGGGGATATCAAGACCCATCGGGCATCCCTCGCAGCAATAACGGCAAGCCGTACAGGGCACAGAGCCCTTCATTTTCTCGGCAAAGAAAAGAAGAAGCTGCCTTTCCTCCTCGGAAAGCGGCGCGCCGCCCGAGAAGGTTTTAATATTGTCGGTAAGCTGCCCCTCGGTCGTCATACCGCTAAGGACCACCTTAATATTCGGGAAGTCTTGCAGGAAGCGGAAGGACCACGAAGAGATGCTTTCGTCGGGGCGTCTGTGAATCAGCTCGCTCTCCATACTTTCATCAAGCCTCGAAAGGCGGCCGCCGCGCACGGGCTCCATGACCACGATCGGGATCCCCCGCTCGGTCAGTATCTCGTATTTTTGCTTTGCGTCTTGCAGCGTATAGTCGAGGTAATTCATTTGGATCTGGCAAAATTCGAGTACGTCGCCGTGGCGGTCAAGAAACGCTTGCAAGGTTTCGGGCCTTGCATGCGTGGAAAAGCCGAGGTGACGGATGCGCCCAAGCCGCTTTTGCTCGACGAAATAAGGGATAATGCCCCATTTCTCGCTTTCGTACACCTCTATCGAATTTTCGCATACGTTATGAAGAAGGTAGAAATCAAAATAGTCAACGCCGCATTTTTTCAGCTGCTCTTCGAAGATCGCGGCGGGGTCATACGCGTCTAATATTTGATGCCCCGGATACTTATCGGCCAAGAAATACGATTCACGGGGATAAGCGGAAAGCAAACGGCCGACAACACTTTCGGATAGGCCGCCGTGATAGGGATAAGCGGTATCAAAATAGTTTACCCCCGCTTTGACGGCAAGGTCGATCAGCTCTTTGGTTTTTTCCTCGTCGATCGCGCCGCCCGCAAGGCAAGGGAAACGCATCGTCCCGTATCCGAGGGTCGAAACGCGTTCGCCGCACATCATCTCGTATTTCATCGTTTTTCCTCTCCTTTGGAAGAATACTTTTCTCTATTGTATCATCTTTTCCCCATAAAATCAAGCCTCGATACATCAAAGCGCCGCCTCGGCGCAAGAAAAAAAGAACGGTCATACAACCGTTCTTTTTTCTTTGGATTACTCCGCGGCGGCCTCTTCGGCGGCGGGAGCTTCGGGGGCGACCTCCTCGGCGGCAGGGGCCTCAACGACCTCTTCAACCGGGGCAGCCTTCTTCGTGCTCTTCTTCGCCTTCTTGGGGGCGGCTACGACTTCCTCTTCCTTGTCGGCTTCGACGAGGGTGATCAGGGCCATTTCGGCGCCGTCACCGCGGCGAGGACCGAGCTTGTAAATAGCGGTATAACCGCCGTTACGCTTCTCGTAGGAAGGGGCAATGCTGTCAAAGAGCTTCTTGGCAACGTCTTCTTTGGTGATGAAGGCCAAAGCTTGACGGTAGGATGCCAGCGACTTCTCTTTGCCAAGGGTAATCATTTTGTCCGTCAGAGCGCGGACTTCTTTCGCTCTGGTGAGCGTCGTTTTAATCTTGCCGTTCTCAAGCAGATAGGTAACCATGCCTCTCAGCATCAGGTTTCTGTGAGCGGTCGGCCGGCCGAGTTTTCTCGTTCCGGGCATTGTAGTTTCCTCCTAACAGTTATTGGTCATTCCTCAACCTTTTTCAGGTCAAGGCCCAGGGAATGAAGCTTTTGAATAACTTCTTCAAGCGACTTTCTGCCGAGGTTTCTGACTTTAATCATATCCTCCTCGGTACGGTTGATCAAGTCTTCTACCGTATCAATGCCGGCGCGCTTCAAGCAGTTGAAGCTACGAACCGACAGGTCAAGCTCCTCAATGGTCATCTCAAGGACCTTTACTTTCTTGGTCTCTTCCGGTTCCACCATAATAACGGCGTTCTTCGCATCATCCGTAAGATCTACGAAGAGGTTGAGATGCTCGTTGAGAATCTTGGCACCGTGCGAAATGGCTTTCTTCGCACTCAGGGTGCCGTTGGTAAGCACGTGCATCGTCAGACGGTCGAAGTCGGTGATGTTGCCGACACGGGTATTTTCAACCTTGTATTCAACCTTGTACACAGGGGTAAAGATCGAATCGGTGAAAATGGTACCGATCGGGGCGCTGACACCGGCGCCGAGCTGAGATACGTAATTTTGCTTGTTCTTATCGGCCGAAACGTAGCCGCGACCGGAATCGAAGGTCAATTCCATGAAGAGGCGGTTGTTTGTGCTGATAGTGGCCAAGACGTGCTCGGGATTGAGGATCTCGATATCCGCGTCGGGGGCGATATCTCCGGCGGTTACGACCTTCGGGCCGGTAACGTCGATAAGGACGGTCTTCGGCTCTTCGGTGTAAAGCTTTGCGATGATGCCCTTGACGTTCAGGATGATCTCGGGAACGTCCTCTTTGATCCCTTCCACCGTCGAGATCTCGTGCTTTACGCCCTCGATCTTAACGCTGGTAACGGCATATCCGGGTAAAGAGCTGAGCAGGATGCGGCGCAAAGAGTTACCGAGCGTGATGCCGTAGCCTCTTTCCAGGGGCTCTACGACGAACTCGGCTTCGCTTCCGTCTTCCTTCAGCTCATTGATGATAATGTTGGGTTTTTCAAACATCAAATGCTCCTCCTAAACAATATTTCGTGGCTATCCGCTGTGGGATAGGCTGGGTTATTGAATGCCGCATCCAAAGCACACCTCGGTGCCAGCGAATCTGCGGCAACCGGAGGTGATTATTTGGAATAAAGCTCAACGATAAGCTGCTCTTCGAACTCGAAATCGATGTCCTCGCGAACGGGGAGCGTCAGAATACGGGCAGCAAGGTCAGTTTCGTTGAAATCGATCCACTTCGGTTTGACACGCGTGGCAGCACTTTCGGCCAGCGCCTTGATCTTGGCGCCGTCACGACGGCTTTCCTTCACGGCAACAACATCACCGGCTTTGATCAGCTGGGAGGGGATAGTCGTCTTGTTCCCGTTCACGGTGAAATGACCGTGCAGGATCAGCTGACGGGCTTCCTTACGGCTCTCGGCCATACCCATCCGATAAACAACGTTGTCAAGGCGTCTTTCCAGAAGAATGAGCAGGTTCTCACCGGTCATACCCTCTTTAACGACGGCCATCTCATAGTAGTTTCTGAACTGTCTTTCCAGAACGCCATAGTAGCGCTTGGTCTTCTGCTTCTCACGAAGCTGTCTGCCGTATTCCTCTACCTTTTTACGGGCAGCACCATGCTGACCGGGGGCGGCGGCGCGCTTTTCGAAGGGGCACTTGCCCGAAACGCACTTATCACCCTTAAGATACAGCTTGCAGCCTTCTCTACGGCAAAGCTTGCAATCAGGACCTGTATATCTTGCCATTTTTTTATACCTCCCTTGAATTATACGCGGCGACGCTTAGGCGGGCGGCAGCCGTTGTGGGGAATGGGCGTTACGTCGCGGATCAGCGTGATCTCAAGACCGGCGGTCTGAAGAGCGCGGATAGCCGACTCACGTCCCGACCCGGGACCTCTTACGTAAACCTCTACCGTTTTCATACCGTTATCAACGGCAGCCTTAGCAGCGGTTTCGGCGGCAGTCTGAGCAGCGTAGGGGGTCGATTTTCTCGAGCCCTTGAAGCCCATTTCACCGGCAGAAGCCCACGAAATAGCATTACCGTGCGTATCGGTAATGGTTACGATGGTGTTATTAAAAGTGGAGCGAATATGAGCCGTACCCGACTCGACGTTCTTACGCTCACGGCGCTTTTTAACAGCCTTTTTAGCGACAGTAGCTTTTGCCATCTTTTCTCACTCCTTATTTCTTCTTGTTGGCGATAGTCTTCGCCGGACCTTTTCTGGTTCTTGCGTTGGTCTTGGTTCTCTGTCCTCTCACGGGAAGGCCTTTTCTGTGGCGAATTCCGCGATAGCAGTTGATCTCGACCATGCTCTTGATGTTCATAGCGACTTCGCGGCGAAGGTCACCCTCTACACGGTAGTCGGCTTCGATAACATCACGAAGTTTTGCAACCTCACTCTCGGTCAGGTCCTTCGCGCGGGTATCGGGATTGATGCCGGTTTTGGCAAGAATATCCTGTGCGCTTTTGGGACCGATGCCGTAGATATACGTCAAGGCAATCTCGACGCGCTTGTTGTTGGGAATATCAACACCAGCAATACGAGCCATGGATTTTACTCTCCTTCTTGTTATAAATTGACCGAAAGGTCATCAGCCCTGTCTCTGCTTATGCTTGGGGTTTTCGCAGATAACCATGACATGGCCTTTTCTCTTGATGATTTTGCACTTTTCGCAAATCTTCTTGACGGAAGGCTTTACTTTCATTCTTGTATACCGTTCCTTTCAGAAACAAATTTTACTTTTTCCGCCACGTAATACGGCCCTTGGTGAGGTCGTAGATCGAAACCTCAACCGTTACCGTATCGCCGGGCAGAATCTTGATATAGTTCATACGAAGCTTCCCCGAAATGTGGGCGGTCACAATATGACCGTTCGGAAGCTTGACTTTGAAGGTGGCATTCGGAAGCGCTTCCAGCACTACCCCATCCTCAAACTCAATAAGATCATCTTTCGGCAGAAAAATCACACCCTTTCCTTGTATTTACGGAATATCCGTTAATAGCTCAGGCCCATTCTCCAAGATCGCTACGGTGTTTTCGTAGTGAGCCGATAAAGAGCCGTCGACAGTAACGACTGTCCAGTGATTCGGCAGAACGCGAACGTCCGCACCGCCTGCATTTACCATCGGTTCGATGGCAATCGTCATTCCGGCAAACAGCCTGGCCCCGCGCCCCGCCGTTCCGAAATTCGGAACCTCGGGATCCTCGTGAAGCTCAGCCCCAATGCCATGCCCAACGTAACGCCGGACTACGGAATATCCGAACTCACGCGCGTAGCTGTCTACGGCGCTTCCGATATCCCCGATGCGCCCCCCTACCAAAGCCGCGGCAACGCCACGGTAAAAGCTTTCTTTCGTTGCTTCTACAAGGCGCTTTGCCTCGGGGGAAATGCTACCGACCGCGAAGGTTCTGGCAGCGTCACCGTTGTAGCCTTTGTAACAGGCACCGACGTCCACCTTTACGATATCGCCTTCGGCAAGAAAGCGATCCGCACTGGGGATGCCGTGAATGACCTCGTTGTTGATACTGATGCAAGCCGCGCCGGGAAAGCCACCGTATCCGAGGAAGGAAGGACGGGCACCGCATTTTTCAATGTATCGGTGGATGATCCCGTCTAACTCCTTCGTGCTGATACCGGGGCGGATCGCTTCTTCAGCCACCCGCAAGGCTTCACCGGTTATTCGGCCGGCATGCCGCATCAGCTTGAGCTGCTCGGCATTTTTAATCGAAATCATTGAACTGCCTCCAAAGCGGCAAGCGTCAGACGCGTGGTTTCTTCAACCGTTCTTTGCCCAACGACCGTAACGAGAAGCGAAAGCTTTTCGTAAAAGTCTTTTAAGGGTTCGGTCGTCTTGTGATAGATCGAGAGACGGTCAAGGACCACCTCGGGCTTATCGTCGTGACGAACCGTAAGCGCGTCGCCGCACTTATCGCAGACGCCCTCTTTTTGAGAAGGCTTGGAGGTTACGTGAAAGGTTGCCCCGCAGGTGGGACACACGCGCCGCCCGCTCATACGCTCGATGATCTCTTCGTCAGAGACCTCAAGCGAAACAACGGCGTCGGGGCGTATACCCATTCTTTCCAGCGCCTCAGCCTGAGGCACCGTACGGGGAAATCCGTCTAAGATGAAGCCCATGGAGCAATCGGGCATCGCCAATCTTTCCTTGACAAGGTTGACAACAACCTCATCGGGAACCAGCGCGCCTTTATCCATATAGGCCTTTGCGGCAAGACCGGTAGGCGTACCGTCCTTTACCGCTTGCCGAATAATGGCGCCGGTAGAGATCGTCGGAATCGAAAAACGCTCCGAAACGATCTCTGCCTGCGTGCCCTTACCGGCACCGGGGGCCCCCAGAAATATGATCTTCATATCTCTCTCCTTTTTAAGAAAGGAAGCCCTTATAGTTCCGCATCGTCAGCTGAGCCTCGATTTCTCTCGCAGTCTCCAGCGCGATACCGACAACGATCAGGATCGACGTACCACCGAAGGTGAAGGTCGAAGCCAAGGAATCTGCGGTCGCTGTATCACTGAGGATCGCATTGATGATAGGCGTCAGCACCAAGGGACGGGCGATGATCGGAAGAATGGCGATGACACTCAGGAACAGAGCGCCCATAAGGGTGATCTTGCTGAGGATCTTCGCGATGTATTCCGCCGTCGGTCTGCCTTGACGGATGCCGGGCACCATACCGCCGTTCCGCTTCAGGTTGTTGGCAACCTCAACCGGATTGAAGGAGATGGCGCTGTAGAAATAGGCGAAAGCGATGATGAGAACGAACAAAAAGATAGGATAGAACCAGCCGCTGGGATCTAAGAAGCGGTAAAGGCCGCCCCAGAAGCCGGTGGTTTTCTCGGTCACCTTGCAAAGAACCATAATGGTCGAAGGCAAGGAAACGATCGAAGAAGCGAAGATGACAGGCATAACGCCCGACATATTCAGCTGCAAAGGAAGGTTGGTGCTTTGTCCGCCGTACATTTTACGACCGACGACACGCTTGGCGTACTGTACCGGGATCCGACGCTCGCTTCCCGTGATGAAGATGATGAAGAAGACGAGAGCGAGGAGCCCGAGCAGGACGAAGAGCGAAAGGCCGATACCAAGGAAGCCCTTGCCGACGCCCAGCGAAAATCCGTCGCTGCAGACCGCAACCAGGTTGATAACGGTAGAGGGCAGCGTTTGGATGATGTTAAAGAAGAGGATGACCGAGATCCCGTTTCCGAGACCGTTGGCATTGATCTTCTCTGCCAGCCACATAACGAGCGAGGCACCCGCGCAGAAGCAGGTAACGATTACGACCGCATAAAGGAACCAGGGGCCGCCGTCCGCTTTCGCGGCACCGTTTACCAGCATACCGCTGTCGGCAAGAAGCATATAATAGCCGATTGCCGTAACGATCGCCAGAGCCATGGTTACCCAACGGGTGATCGTGTTGATCTTTTCTTTTCCCTCTTCCCCTTGCTTGGAAAGCTCACCAAGCTTCGGAAACGCTACGCAAAGAAGCTGAATAACGATCGAAGCCGTGATATAGGGGGAAATACCGAGGGCAAACAGCGTCGCCTGTCCGAGAGAGCCGCCCGAAAGCGTATTCATATACGAGAAGATCGTGTTCCCGAAATACGAATTAAAGCTCGAGGCGTCCACGTACGGGACGGGAAGACTTGCACCGATTCTGTAAAGAAGCAGGATAAAGAGGACATAGAGGATCTTTTTGCGAAGCTCAGGAAGTTTCCAAGCTTTGACAAACGTCTGTAGCATATCAGACCACCTCGGTCTTTCCACCTGCCGCTTCTATCTTCTCTTTCGCAGTATTGGAAAAGACAGCTGCTTTCACGGTAAGTTTTTTGGTAAGCTCGCCGTTACCGAGAATCTTGATGCCGTCGCAGGCACAACGAACGGTTCCGCTTGCGAGAAGGACCGCTTCGTCCACTACTGCGCCGTCTTCGAATTTGTTGAGGGTCTCAATGTTGACAATGGCATAGTTCTTGGCGAACTTGTTGGTAAAGCCTCTCTTCGGAAGCTTACGGTACAGCGGAAGCTGACCGCCCTCGAAGCCGGGTCTTACCCCACCGCCCGAACGAGCGTTCTGTCCTTTGTGGCCTTTACCGGCCGTTTTTCCGTTTCCGGACCCGGGGCCTCTTCCCTTGCGGAAAGAATCGCGAACCGAGCCTTCGGCGGGAGAAAGTTCATAAAGTTTCATATCTTTGCTCTCCTTTCTTTCCCGTCTCAGAGCGCTTCGACCTTAACGAGGTGGCGCAGGACGTTGATCTTGCCGGCCAGAACCTTGTCGTTGTCGTGAATAACGCAGTCACCGGGGCGGCGCAAGCCGAGCGAAGCCGCGGTCACTTTCTGATTGGGTTTTGCGGAGATCAAGCTGCGAGTAAGGACTACTTTAACCTTTTCCATGATAAAGCCCCTCCTCAACCCTTGATCTCGTCCACGGAAAGACCGCGGAGCTTAGCAACCTCTTCCGCCGAACGAAGCTGGGCAAGACCCTCGAAGGTCGCCTTTACAACGTTAACGGGGTTCGAGGAACGAAGGCACTTTGCACGGATATTCTTGATACCGGCAGCCTCCAGCACTTTACGAACGGCACCACCCGCGATGATACCGGTACCGGCAGGGGCGGGCTTCAAAAGAACCTTACCCGAGCCGAAAATGCCGGTGACCTCGTGAGGGATGGTGGTATCGTTAAGCGATACGGTGATCATATTTTTCTTTGCATCTTCGATTCCCTTGCGGATAGCTTCGGGAACCTCGGCAGCTTTTCCAAGACCGTAGCCGACCTTGCCCTTGCCGTTACCAATGACCATGATAGCGGCGAAGCGGGCGATACGACCACCCTTTACCGTCTTGGAAACACGGTTTAATGCAACGAGCTTTTCTTGAAATTCAGACTCGATTGCTTCATTTCTTCTTGCCATGTTTTTCTCCTTAAATTCTAATCTCTGGAGTGTGTACAAACCGGAAAATCAGAACTTCAGGCCGCCCTCGCGAGCGCCTGCAGCCAGTTCCGATACACGTCCGTGGTAAATATAGCCGCCGCGGTCGAAAACGGCCTCGGGAATGCCTTTTTGGATAGCACGCTCGGCAAGCGCGATACCAACCTTCTTCGCGGCCTCTTTGTTAGACCCGATGCCTTCGAAGGAAGCCTCCAACGTGGAAGCGGAAGCCAGCGTAACACCCTTGGTGTCGTCGATGATCTGCGCCGAAATGTTGGCGTTGGAACGGTAGACGCAAAGACGGGGTCTTTCGGTCGTACCGAAAATCTTCGAGCGAACTCTGACGTGTCTCTTAAGACGTTGCTTATTGCTGTCGATTCTCTTAACCATGTCTTATGACTCCTTTCATTATTTACCGGTCTTACCGGCCTTGCGGCGGATCTTTTCACCGGCATACTTGATACCCTTACCAAGGTACGGCTCGGGAGGTCTCTTCTCACGGATCTGGGCCGCGATCTGACCAACCGCTTGCTTATCGATACCCTTTACGATAATCGTGTTGCTATCGGGGGTCTCGAAGGTAATTCCGTTATTCTCCTCGAAGAATACGGGGTGAGAATAACCGAGGTTCAAAACCAGCTTTTTGCCCTGCTTTTCGACACGGTAACCAACGCCGACGATTTCGAGGCGCTTGGAGTAACCCTTCGAAACACCCTCAACCATGTTGAAGAGGAGCGCACGGCTCAGACCGTGAATGGCACGGTCTTCCTTCACGTCGCTGTGACGGGAAACCGTCAGAACGCCGTCGTTCTGCTCAATGGTAACGTTGGGCAGGAAGGTGGAAGTAAGGGTACCGAGGGTGCCCTTAACGGTAACGACGTTTCCTTCACCGATGGTAACCGTAACACCGGCAGGAACGGTAATGGGGGCTCTTCCGATTCTTGACATCTTCTTTGCCTCCTTACCAGACGAACGCGAGGACTTCGCCGCCCACGTTCTCTTTTCTTGCTTTCTTGTCGGTCATGATACCCTTAGAGGTAGAAACGATCGCAATGCCCAGGCCGTTCATAACGCGGGGCATATTTTCGCAGTCGGAGTAGATACGGAGGCCGGGCTTGGAAACGCGGCGCAGACCGTGAATGACCTTCTGCTTGTTGGCGGCATACTTCAGCGTAACGCGGATGATGCCCTGCTTGCCGTCCTCAACGATCTGATAGCTCTTGATATAGCCTTCGTTGAAAAGGATCTCGGCAATGGATTTCTTGAGATTGGACGCCGGAATGTCAACCGTCTCGTGCTTGGCGCTGTTAGCGTTTCTGATACGGGTGAGCATATCGGCAATGACGTCGGAATTTTGCATTTTCAGTATCCTCCTTTATGCAAGTTCAAAATGCTTGCTGCCACTTTCGTGGCGGCTGATCGGTGGTAAAAGCCAAGGCTTTCCTTCCGATAGAAAAAGAGTTTTTATTACCAGCTTGCTTTGCGCACGCCGGGAATTTCGCCGTTGTAGGCGAGCTCACGGAAGCAGATACGGCAGATACCGTACTTACGGAGATACGCATGAGGTCTGCCGCAAATCTTGCATCTGTTGTAAGCGCGGGTCGAAAACTTCGGCGTCGCCTGCTGCTTCAGAATCATGGATTTTTTAGCCATTCTTCATTCTCCTCATTTCGCAAAGGGCGCGCCCATAAGGGTCAGCAGCTCTTTTGCTTCTTCGTCGTTTTGGGCCGTGGTTACGAACACGATGTCCATACCGCGGATCTTCTCGATTTTATCGTACTCGATCTCGGGGAAGATCAACTGCTCTTTAAGACCCAGGGCGTAGTTGCCGCGGCCGTCAAAGGCGTTGGGGTTGATCCCCTTGAAGTCACGCACGCGAGGAAGGGCGAAGTTAAAGAGTCTGTCCATAAATTCGTACATTCTCTCGCCTCTGAGCGTTACCTTAACACCGATCTTCATGCCTTCGCGGAGCTTGAAGTTCGAAACCGACTTTCTTGCAAAGGTCGGAACCGCCTTCTGGCCGGCGATCATGGAGATTTCCGAGATAACCGAATCGATAACCTTGCTGTTTTCCTTGGCATCGCCGCAGCCGACGTTGATCACGATCTTCTCAAAGCGCGGGATCTGCATCGGGCTCTTGTAGGAAAACTTCTTCATGAGGGCGGGAGCGGCTTCGTTTTTGTAAAGTTCACTGTATCTAGACATTTTCTACTCTCCTCCACTCAGATTTTCTCGCCGCATTTGGCGCAAACGCGAACCTTGACCTGCTGACCGTTCTTGTCTTCCTGGAAGACGTAACGGGCACGCACGCCCTTGTCGCACTTGGGGCATACCAGCTGGACCTTGGAAGCGTAGATCGCGCCTTCGGTCTCGATGATGCTGCTGGTCTCGCCCTGTCTGCGGGCTTTGTTGTGCTTTTTGACCTTGTTGACGCCCTCGACCATAACCTTGCCTTCTTTAGGCGAGACGGCCAGGACCTTGCCGCGAACTCCCTTATCGTCGCCGGAGAGAACAACGACCAGATCGTCTTTCTTAATATGAAGCGTATTCATAATTCGTTTTTCCTCCGATCAAAGTACTTCGGGAGCCAGAGAAAGGATCTTGGTGAAATCCTTATCGCGGAGCTCTCTTGCTACAGGCCCAAAGATACGGGTACCTTTAGGCGTATTATCGTCTTTCAGGATGACAGCGGCGTTTTCGTCAAACTTGAGGTACGAGCCGTCTGCGCGACGGACACCGTTCACAGTTCGAACGACAACAGCCTTGACAACGTCACCCTTTTTTACCATGCCGCCGGGCGCTGCCTTTTTAACAGACGCGACGACAATATCGCCGATGCCCGCGTAGCGTCTGGCAGAACCGCCAAGCACACGGATACACATCAGCTCTTTGGCGCCGGTATTGTCGGCGACCTTCATTAATGACTGCTGTTGAATCACTTAGGTTTCCTCCTTTTTCGACAAGCTTTTTGACCTGCCTACTTATAATTGTTGAAACTTATTTCGCTTTCTCGATAATTTCAACAAGACGCCACCGCTTGGTTGCGGAAAGGGGTCTCGTCTCCATTACGGAAACTTTGTCGCCAACGTTGCAGGCATTCTGCTCATCATGGGCGTGGATCTTGGTCGTGCGCTTCAGGATCTTGCCGTACTTGGGGTGACGGACGTTATCCTCGATCGCGACAACGATGGTCTTATCCATCTTCGTGCTGATGACCTTGCCTACTCTGGTTTTTCTCAGGTTACGTTCAATCATGTTTCTCTACCTCCTCAGACATTCTTCTCGCCAAGAAGCGTCATGACGCGTGCGATGTCGTGTCTGACCTCGGGAATTCTGTGCGGGTTATCAAGCTGATTGATAGCGTGCTGGAAACGGAGATTGAATAATTCGCTCTTAAGCTCGGCGAGCTTCTTTTCGAGCTGCTCGGTGCTGAGCTCTCTCAATTCATTTGCTTTCACGGCTTATTCCTCCTCTGCTTCTACCACGTCGTCTTTGGTGATAAACTTGCACTTGATCGGCAGCTTATGCATAGCAAGACGCATGGCCTCTCTTGCTTCCGCTTCCGGAATGCCTTCCATCTCGAACATGATGCGGCCGGGCTTAACGACGGCCACCCAGTATTCGGGCGAACCCTTACCGGAACCCATTCGAGTTTCGGCAGGCTTTTCGGTTACGGGCTTATCCGGGAAAATCTTGATCCAGACCTTACCGCCACGCTTGGTGTAACGGGTCATAGCAATACGGGCAGCCTCGATCTGGCTGCTCTTGATCCAGGCGGGTTCCAAAGCGACCAGACCGTAAGAGCCGAACGCCAACGTGGTACCACGGCTGGCCTTGCCCTTCATACGGCCGCGCTGAACGCGTCTGTACTTTACTCTTTTAGGCATTAACATTATTTGGTTCCCTCCTCTGCTCTTCTGTGATCAAAACGGCGGGGACCTCTGCCTTCGCTGTTACCGCCTGCAGGACGGCGACCGTTGTTGTTGCCGTTGCCGGGGCGGCGGGGGCGTCTCTCGGTGCGGTCGGTTCTGGCGGCGCGCTCTGCGCTTTCGGCAAGAACTTCGCCCTTGTAGATCCAAACCTTGATACCGATCTTACCGTAGGTGGTATTGGCTTCATAGAAGCCGTATTCGATATCGGCACGGAGAGTCTGCAGCGGAATGGTTCCCTCGTGGTAATGCTCAGAGCGGGCGATTTCGGCGCCGCCGAGACGGCCGCTGCAGCAAACCTTGATACCCTTCGCGCCAAGACGCATGGTGCGGCCGATGGCCTGCTTCATCGCGCGGCGGAAAGAGGTACGCTTTTCCAGCTGAGCCGCGATGCTCTCGGCGACCAGCTGAGCGTTGAGGTCGGGGTTACGGATCTCAACGACGTTAACGATTACGGGACGGCCAACCATAGCCTCCAGCTCAACGCGGAGCTTTTCGATCTCCACGCCGCCGCGGCCGATGACCATACCGGGCTTCGCGCAATGCACGAATACACGAACGCGCTCTTTGTCGCGCTCGATCTCGAACTTCGGGCAGCCGGCTGCCTGAAGCTTCTTCTTCAGATATTCTCTGATGTTGTAGTCAGAAACCAGGGTATCGCCGAAGACTTCGTCTTCTACAAACCATCTGGAATCCCAACCCTTGATTACGCCAACGCGCAGTCCGTGGGGATTAACCTTCTGTCCCATCTCAGCCGACCTCCTTCTCTTTTACTGCCATCGTGATATGGCTGGTTCTCTTTAAGATTCTGAACGCTCTTCCCTGCGCTCTCGGCTGTACTCTCTTCAGAGTCGGGCCGGGGCAGACGAAGCACTCGGAAATATAGAGGTTTCCGGCGTTCATATTGAAATTGTGTTCCGCATTGGCAACGGCGCTCTTCAAAAGCTTGATCAGCGGTTCGGATGCGCTCTTCTGCGTGTTCTGCAGGATCGCCATGGCGACCTCGGTATCCTTGCCGCGGATAAGATCAAGAACGATCTTTACCTTACGCGGAGAAATTCTGATATACTTCAGATATGCCTTCGCTTCCATTTTTAGGTCTGCTCCTTTCATTTCCCGTTGTTGGAGGTCTTCGAACCCGCGTGACCCTTAAAGGTACGGGTGGGGGCAAATTCGCCCAGCTTGCGACCTACCATATCCTCGGTGATATACACCGGAACATGCTTTCTACCGTCGTGAACGGCGATCGTATGCCCAACGAAATCCGGGAAAACGGTGGAGGCGCGAGACCAGGTTTTCAAAACCTTCTTTTCGCCCTTTTCGTTCATAGCAACGATCTTGTTGTAAAGCTCCGGCTTTACGTAAGGGGCTTTTTTCAGGCTTCTGCTCATACTCTTGTCTCCTTCCGCTTATTTCGCATTTCTGCGCTTAACGATGAACTTATCGGTCCTTGCCTTACGGTCTCTGGTCTTGTAACCGAGGGCGGGCTTGCCCCAAGGCGTTACAGGGCCGGGACGACCGATGGGGGACTTACCTTCACCACCGCCGTGAGGGTGGTCACAGGGGTTCATAACCGAACCGCGAACGGTCGGACGGATACCCTTGTGGCGGGTCTTACCGGCCTTACCGAGCTTAACGGTGTCATGCTCGATGTTACCGATCTGACCGATGGTCGCCTTGCAATCGAGGCGGACCATACGAACCTCACCCGAGGGAAGACGGACCTGGGCGATCCCGTTCTCCTTCGCCATCAGCTGGGCCGAGGCGCCGGCGGAACGGACCATCTGGGCCCCCTTGCCGGGATAAAGCTCAATGTTGTTAATAAAGGTACCAACGGGAATGTTGGCGATCGGCAGGGTGTTACCCACCTTGATATCGGCATCGGCCGAAGCGTAGATCACGTCGCCGGCACGCAGACCGTCGGTCGCGATAACGTAGTTCTTCTTGCCGTCCTCATGCTGCAGAAGGGCGATATAAGCCGTGCGGTTGGGGTCGTACTCAATGCCGACGACCGTCGCGGGGCTCTCGTTCTGACGCTTGAAGTCGATCAAGCGGTACTTCTGTCTGTTTCCGCCACCCTTGTGACGAACGGTGATCTTACCGTAGCTGTTACGGCCCGCGTTCTTCTTCTTAACGACCAAGAGCGACTTCTCAGGCTCGAACTTGGTGATCTCGCTGAAAGAGGGCGCCGACATATTTCTGCGGGACGGAGTAGTAGGACTATATTTGATAGCAGCCATTTTCTTCTTCCTCCCTTATCAGTTCATGCTGTCGAAGAAGCTGATCGTCTTGGAATCTTCCTTCAGAAGAACGATCGCTTTCTTCCACTCGCTGGTGAAACCGGCGTGAACGCCAAGGCGCTTCGGTTTCTTTTTCATGTTGATCGTGTTGACACTCTTAACCTCAACACCGAACATCGCTTCGACTGCCGCCGCGATATCGGCCTTGGTGGCATCGGCAGCAACCTCGAAGCAGTAACGCTTCTCGGCAACGCCGTCCATGCTCTTTTCGGTGATAAGAGGTCTTACGATGACGTTTTCAATGCTTCTCATTATGCGTAAACCTCCTCAATCTTCTTGACCGCATCACTGGCGATGATGAAGGTATCGCAATTCAGGATGTCATAGGTGCAGATCGCGTTGCAGACCGCCGTTTTGACACCGGGAATGTTGGCGCAGCTCTTCACGACGAAGGCGTTGACCTCAGGCAGAACGATCAGCGTCTTTTTGCCGGCGTTCAGCGCAGCAAGCATCTCGGTCATAGCCTTGGTCTTGTATTCGGTCGCATTGATGGCGTCGACGACGATCATCTCGCCGGCGGCTACCTTAGAAGAGAAGGCGCTGAACATAGCAGCTTGCTTAGCCTTGCGGTTCATCTCAATATGATAGGTGCGGGGCTTCGGGCCCAGGGCGATACCGCCGTGTACCCACTGAGGGGAACGGGTCGAGCCCTGTCTTGCTCTACCGGTGCCCTTCTGCTTCCAGGGCTTCTTACCGCCGCCCGAGACTTCGCTGCGGGTGAGGGTGGATTGCGTGCCCTGACGTTGATTCGTAAGATAAGCTCTGACAGCGGTGTGGAGGAGCGCGGCGTTAACCTCGGCGCCAAACACCTTTTCGGACAGCTCGATCGAGCCAACCTCTTTGCCGGCCATATCAACAACTTTCATAGTAGGCATTGTTTGTTCCTCCTTCCGTTATGCTTTCACCGAATCGCGAATGAAGACGATACCGCCCTTGGCACCGGGAACGGCGCCCTTGACCGCGATCAGGTTTTTCTCTGCATCGACCTTAACGACGGCAAGATTCAGGATGGTTACCTGCTCGTTACCGTACTGGCCTGCCATTTTCTTGTTCTTGTAAACGCGGGAAGGTGTCGAGTTGGCACCCATAGAACCGACCTGACGGTGTACAGGACCCGTACCGTGAGTCATCCGCAGGATGTGGTGGTTCCAGCGTTTGATAGCGCCCGTGTAGCCGTGGCCCTTGGTGATTCCGGTAATGTCGACCTTATCGCCGCTGGCGAAGGTATCGGCAGAAATCACGTCGCCCACGTTGTAAGCGCTGCAATCCGCAAGACGAAATTCCTTCAGATGTCTTTTGGCACCGAGACCGGCACTCTTCAGGTGGCCGATTTCCGGTTTCGAAAGAACCTTTTCTCTGCAATCGTCAAAGGACAGCTGCAGAGCCTCGTACCCGTCTTTCTCGGCGGTCTTCTTCTGCGCGATGGCGCAAGGACCGGCTTCGATCAGGGTAACGGGGATCACGTTTCCGACTTCATCGAAGATCTGGGTCATACCCAGCTTCTTTCCGATAATGCCTTTTTTCATTTTTTCCTCCTAGTTATTGGTTGACGCTTTGAATTTCCCGATTGCTCGGAACGCCAACGTGACCACAAGGATGTGGTGGGAAAACTAAATTTGATTAAGCCTTAACTTCGATCTCGACACCGGCAGGCAGCTCGATGCTCATAAGAGCTTCCACGGTCTTAGCCTGCGGATTCAAAATGTCGATAAGGCGCTTGTGAGTTCTGGTCTCGAACTGCTCACGGCTGTCCTTATACTTATGAACAGCGCGGAGAATGGTGATGATCTCACGCTCGGTGGGAAGCGGAATGGGGCCGGAAACAGCGCTGCCGTTTCTCTTAGCCACCTCAACGACCTTAGCGGCCGCCGCGTCCACGAGGGTGTGGTCGTAGCTCTTAAGACGAACTCTGATCTTTGCGTTTGCCATTTGAATTTCCTCCTTTTATTTAATGGAGGGCTGTCTTGTTTCACACCCTGCCGTGCGTTTCATTCTGTCTCCAAAAGAAACCCGACCACCCCAAAAGGGATGATTCGGTCGGCAGGAAGGTATGCCCCCTACGGCATACTATTCGACATCGCCCGTTTAACGGACATACTCCATGGAAGTTCCCTGCCCCAGGGTAGGCAGCAATCTCCCACTTCAACGCATACCAGCAAATATTATATAACAAGCCTTTTTTGATTGCAAGAGGGGTGACAAAATTTCCCGAAAAAATCATATAGAAAAAATGTAGAATTTTTCGCAGTTTTTTGTGCAATTTGTATAGTTGCCCTGATTTCATTGGTTTTTTTGGACTTTTTTCTTTTTTTGCCCAAAAAGCGGCTTCGATACATTTTATTCACAATTAAGAGGTACAATAGAAGAGACGATACTTTTTACACCCAAAAAGACCTATATATTAAATAAAAAGGAAGAAAACCTATGTCAACAAAAACCAAGCGCATCCATCTCAGCTTTCTTTTGATCACCGTAGCGCTCGCCCTTGCCGTCATCACGCTTCGTATTCTTGCCCTTCTGGGGCATCTTGACGCGGCGACCGGATACTTCACCTCGTCTACTCTCTCGATCGCCTTCACGGCCATTCTCATCGGGGGCGCGGTTTTCGGCGCGGTCTTCTCGCACGAGCTTTCGGAGCTTTTCGTATTCAACGATGATTATCGGGACGTGCCTACGCTTTTTGCCTCGTCCTTCTCGGCAGCGGTTTTCCTTTTCTTTTCTTACTCGCTGTTTACCAAGGTCGGGGGCGGCACGGCGCTCGCCTCTCTCTTTGCAATCCTTGCGGCGCTTTGTGCCCTGCTCAGCGGCATCGCCTTCCTTCTTTCTCTCTTTGATATTTCGGGAACCAAGCGGGCAATGCTTTCGCTTTTCCCGGTCGGTCTTTCGATCTTTTACGCCTTTTACCTTTATTTTGAGGGGCAGATGATGCTGAACAACCCCCACAAGCTTCTTTGCCAAGCGGCCTTTTTGCTCGCGGCCTTCTTCTTCCTTGGGGAAAGCCGTATCGCCCTCGGCCGTGCCAAATGGGCGCTTCATACTTATATCACCCTGCTTACCCTTCTCTTCTCCGCATCGCTTTCCCTGCCGAATCTTGTGTACCACGCCGCAGTCGGCGCCCCGCTCCTTTTTGATACGATGCCCGACTTCGTGCTGCTGGCGATCTTCTTTTATACCACGGCGCGCACCGTTGCAACGCTTTTGACCGTTACCCGTCAATCCTCCCCCTCTCTCCGTTTTGTGACCGAAGGGCAGGAAGATCTTATGGAAGAAAAGGAAGAGGAATAATGAAAAAGCTTCTGGTCGTTGACGGAAACAGTATTCTGAACCGCGCCTTTTACGGTATTCGCCCCTTAACCACCAAGGACGGAAAAAACACCAATGCGGTATACGGTATGGTGCAGATCTTGCAGCGTCATCTTTCCGCCCTCTCGCCCGATTACGCCGCCGTCGCCTTTGACGTACACGCCCCCACCTTCCGCAAAAAAGTGTACGAGCCTTATAAAGCCAACCGAAAGCCCTGCCCGCCCGAGCTTCGCGAGCAGTTTGACTACGCGAAGGAATGTCTTCGGGCTATGGGTCTTACGGTTCTTGAAAAAGAGGGCTATGAAGCCGACGATCTGCAGGGCACGCTTGCCAGAATGGCGGCGAAGGAGGCGGATACCGAAGCGTATATCCTGAGCGGTGACCGCGATCTTTTGCAGCTGATCGACGGAAAAACGCGGGTCCTTCTGGCGGGGAACAAGGAGACCGTATGCTTTGACCGTGACGTTTTCTTTGAAAAATACGGGATCGAGCCCTCCGAGCTTATCGATGCCAAGGCCTTAATGGGTGACTCCTCGGATAATATCCCCGGCGTTGGCGGCGTTGGCGAAAAGACTGCCTTAAAGCTGATCGCCGAATTCAAAACGCTGGACGGCGTTTACGAAAGCATTGAGTCCCCCTCTATCTCCAAGGGGGTAAGGGAAAAGCTTGCAAAGGATAAGGAGGCCGCCTATCTTTCGCGTTTTTTGGCTACGATCGAGACCGCCGTGCCGCTTGATCTTCCTTTTGAAAGCTTTGCTTATACGGGCATCAACGAGGAAGCGCTTTATCAATGCTTTACGAGGTTTGAGTTTGGCAATCTGATTGCCCGCTTCCACCTTTTTAAAAAGGAAGAGGACACCCCCGCCCCCTCTGCTTGCGAGGAAAAGAGCGAGGGCGTATGCTATGAAGAAACCGACGCGGAGGGGGCCCTTTCGCTTCTCGGCAAAAAAATCGCGCTTATTATGGAAAAGGGTGCCTTATACCTTTCCTCAGAGGGGAAAAATCTCGTCTATCGCGGCGATATTCCTTCGATCGCCCCTCTTTTTGAAGAAAGCGCTGCGCTTATCACCTTTGACGCAAAGCCGCTTTATCGGCTTCTCTATCAAAACGGCGTCGCCCCCGGGGCGTTGCTTTGCGATCTGATGCTCGCCTCCTACGTCATCAATTCCTCGGGCGGGCAGCCTAAGCTCTCTTCTCTTCTCGGCTCCTACCTTTCGGTCTATCCCGAGGCGGGGCAACCGACGGCGCATCTTCTTTTTGACTTACAAGAGGCGCTTTACGCGCAGCTTCGGGAGATCGGGGGGCTTTCGCTCTTCGAAGAGATCGAAACACCGCTTGCCAAGGTGCTTGCCGAAATGGAAGAGCGCGGCTTCCGCGTGGATACCGAGGGGCTTGCCGCCTTCGGCGTAGAGCTTCAGGGGGCGATCGACGCCGATGCCGAGGCGATCACCGAGATGGCGGGCGTATCCTTTAACATCAATTCGACCAAGCAGCTGGGCGAGGTGCTTTTCGAGCGGCTGGGTCTCCCCGCCGCCAAAAAGACGAAAAGCGGCTATTCGACCGATGCCGACGTTCTCAACGAGCTGAGAAGCCATCACCCCATCATTGACGCGATCTTGGAGTACCGCCAGCTGACCAAGCTTTATTCCACCTACGTCGAAGGTCTTTTGACCGCGGTTTCGGAGGACGGGCGCGTACACACCGAATTCAAGCAAGCGCTCACCGCCACCGGCCGCCTTTCGTCGGCCGAGCCGAACCTGCAAAACATCCCCGTAAAGACCGAGCTGGGGCGCCAGCTGCGCCGCTTCTTCATCACGAAGAGCGACGAATACGTCTTGATTGACGCCGACTATTCGCAGATCGAGCTTCGGCTTCTGGCGCATATGTCGGGTGATGAAGCAATGCAAGACGCTTACCGAAGCGGGGCCGATATCCATGCCCGCACGGCGGCGGCCGCCTTCTCGATCCCCGAATACGCCGTAACGCCCGAGCTTCGCAAACGCGCCAAGGCGGTCAATTTCGGCATTATCTACGGTATTTCCGCCTATTCTCTTTCGGCCGATCTTCATATCTCGGTCAAGGACGCCAAGCAATACCAAGAGGCTTATTTTGCCCAGTTCCCAAGCGTTAAGGATTATCTTGACGGGGTGATCGAAGGTGCCAAGCAGAACGGCTACACCGAAACGCTTCTCGGCCGTCGGCGCTATCTGCCCGAGCTGAGGGCGCCGCAATACCCGACGCGCAAATTCGGCGAGAGAGCGGCGATGAACAGCCCCCTGCAGGGCAGCGCCGCCGATATCATTAAGCTTGCCATGATCGCGGTCGACCGCCGCTTAAAGGAAGAAGGGATCGACGCTTCGCTGATCCTGCAGGTGCACGACGAGCTGATCCTTGAAGCGCATATCAGCTGTGCCGAGCGCGCCAAAGCCATTCTCAAAGAGGAAATGGAAAAGGCCGCATCCCTTTCGATTCCCCTTACCGTCGATATCACGGTAGGAAAGACCTGGCTTGAAAGCAAGGATTAAAAAGAAAAATTCATCCATAAAAACGAACAGAGCAAGAATAGAAGGTTTTACCCTTTTACTCTTGCTCTTTCTTCTTGTTATAAGGAGGTGGACTTACTCCATCAATGTATTCAACCGGACAAATGCGATGCTCCCACTTGGTGAGATTTTCAAATCCCCGTTAAGAACATCACCCTTTTCGGTCTTTTCTCTTTTTATAAAACGCCCTCGCCGTTGAAGGCGGGAATAAAGCTTTCGGTGGCGGCGCCCCCCTCTTGGGTAAAGCCCTGCGTAACGCCAAGGCGTACGGCGTAGGCAACGAGCCGCCTGTATTCTTTATCCGAAACCGTAGTCGCAAGCTCCGGAAAACGCTCTCCGATATCCCCGATCGGGGTATATTGGTTCATAAGGCTGATATAGATCTTGTTGCCGTAGGTCGTGGCCAGATACTTAACGACGTCGTGCGAATTGCGGTAATTCCCGGGGAGCATCAGGTGGCGTACAAGCACCCCCCTTTGCATCATTCCGTCTTGATCAAAAAGAGGTTCCCCGCACTGATCGACCATCTCACGAAGAGACGCCTTGGCGACCTCGAAATAATCGGGGGCCGCGGAATAGCGCCGCGCCGCCTCGGCATCGACATACTTGAAATCGGGCAGATAAATATCGATAAGCCCCCGAAGCGCCCGAAGCGCATCAAGCCCCTCGTAGCCGCCGCAGTTATAAACGATCGGGATCGTAAGCCCCGCTTCCTTCGCGCGCTTCAAGGCCGAAGCAAGAAAGGGCGCGTAATGCGTAGGCGTTACGAGGTTGACGTTATGCGCCCCCTTTTCTTGCAAGGAAAGGAGGATCGAAACAAACTTTTCCTCGGTAACGGGATAACCGTTTTCTCCGCGACTTATCGCCTTATTTTGACAATAAACGCAGGAAAGCGGGCAACCTGTAAAGAAAACTGTACCGGAACCGCGTGTACCCGAAAGGCAAGGCTCTTCCCACATATGCAACGCCGCGCGGGAAAGAAGAACCGTATCGGGGGCTTTGCAAAAGCCGCCCCTGCCGCTTACGCGGTCAGCACCGCACCGCCTTGGGCAGGCGGTACAGCAGATAGGATCATACTTCACGATTCAGCATCTCGTCTATTGTGAGAAGCATCATCGTGATGATACGGATCGCCACCAGATACTCTTCTTCACAAATACATTCGTCTGCCTGATGAACGCTGCCGTGCCCCGTCGGTAAGGGGTAGGTACGCTTTTCTCCATTCACGGGGCAAGCAAGCCCCACACTGTATGCGTTCGCAAGATGGCGGGCGTAGGTACCGCCGCCGCTTCGGTAGGGCTTCGCCTCCCCGTCACCGCTTTCCTCGCGGTAAACGCGAAGCAGGGCGCAAGAAAGCGGGCCTTCCTCTTCCAATTCAAAGCCGTCTGTCGCCTCGCCGCATACAAAGCGCCAACCGTACGGTACAAGCGTAGCGTCGATGCTTTTCGAAAGGGCATCCCACGAGGTGGCGCTGCCGTAACGGATATCCTCGGAAAGGGTAAGGTAGCCGTCCTTGATCCTTGCCATACCGCAAGCGGCCGTACGGGCGCCGAAGGCGCCGTCTGCCCCCGCGATACCGAGCGGGGCGCCAAAGGGATCGCTAAGAAGCGCGGACGCCGCTTTCATCACCGAACGGTCTCCTTCGGGCAACGCACGGCACAGCGAAAGCAGATACGCGGCCCTCTCGGCAGCGTTTACCGAGCCGCGGGGGGTGCTGGCGTGCGCCGCAAGGCCGTTTACGGTCAGAAGGATCCTTTCGCCCTCTCTTTTCAGCTCGTAATCAACCGTAGGCTCGGAAAGCGCGCAAAGCTCGCGGTACAGCGCCTCTTCGTAGGCCAGCGTGACCGTAACGCGGTCCAAAACGATGTTAAAGCATTCTCCGCCGCAAAAATCAAGGATAGCCGAGGAAAGCGCCGGACTGACGAGCCAGCCCTCAGCCCTTCCCTTTTCCCCAAGCGAAAGCGGGAAATCGTTATCGGGCACAAGCGAAACGTCGGGCATCGGGAAAAGCTCGCCAAAGGCCTCTATATCCTTCATACCGCTCTCTTCGTTGCCCCCGATAAAGGAGACGAGCGTAGATGAGAAAGAAAGCCCCAGCTCCTTGATCGCCTTCATCGCATACAGCGAGGCAACGATGCCCCCCTTGTTATCCTCGCACCCACGCGCGAAAAAGAAGCCGTCACGGCGGTGTGGCTCGTAAGGGCTGCTTACCGTCCAGCCTTCCCCCGCGGGTACGACGTCACAGTGCCCAAAAAGGCCGATACGGCGCTCTCCGCCCTCCAAGGTAGCAAGGGAAAAGCGCCCCTCTTTATCGGAAAAGGGGGTAAAACCCTCCTCGCTGAAAAAGGATAAAGCGCTCTTCATCGCCCGATCGACGGCGTCACCAAAGGGCTTACCCTCGGTGGGCGCCCCCTCCACCGAGGGGATGCGGCAAAGCGTGGCAAGGCGCTCAAAGATCTCTTCTCTCTTGGAAGAAAGGTACGCGCCGATTCTTTCGGATACTTCCTTACGGTTTTTCATTTTTCCCTCTTTCGTCAAAAAAGAGCCCGAGGGCTCTTTTTGCTTTATGTATTCTTTTTTGTTCAATGGGCGGTAACGCGGCAGGCTTCGCAAGCAAGGCCCGAAATACCTTCACCCGCGAAATTGACCATCTCATTTCCGCAGACGGGGCAAGCGGTACCGTTTGCCTTCGCACGCTCCATATGGCAGAAGACAGGAACGTTCTTGGCCTTCTCTAAGGCACGGCAAAGACCTCTGGCGGTCTTATTGAGGCGGGAGGCGGGATTGAACATTTCCTTCTCAAGCTCGGCCGAATAGTTGTAAGCATCAAGCTTCTGCATAGCTCTAAACTGCTCTTGCCAGTTGAGGAAGACGCTGCGCCCCTCGTTATCGAGGATCATCGGCAGCTTATAAAGCGGAACCGGCTTGCCGCAATCGCCGCAAAGCACGGGGCTTTCTTCTGCCATCATATCGGTGTAAAGCGAATACCACGAGGGGGCCTCGCAACCGCAAGAATCCTCGCAGGTGATGCAGTTTCCGACCGATTCGATACGAAGCGAGAAGATGCCTGCCAGTCTTTCAACAGCGGCAACCGTATCCTCGGAGCAATATTTGAAATCAAGCGCATCGGCACCGGGCATCAGAAGATAAACGGCGTAACGGCTGTCTCCCTCATTTACCACCTGGAAATTCGGGTATACCTGCCCCGTTTTGGAAAGAACATCAAAGCTTTCCCAAATCAAGCCCTCGCAGTAATCGACGTTAACGATCTTCTTATGGGGACGAAGAGAAATCTTAAAATATTCCATAGCTGCCTCCTGTGCTTCACGCAAATAATATTATATACATTCGTAGTATAACAAATAAATAAACCTTTGTCAATGATGAAAATGAAAAAAGATGAAAAAAACTTTACGATTTTCGAAATTTGTGGTATACTTGAAAAAAACGGGAGGAGGAAGCCATATGGAAAAAGAAAAGATCGCCGTCGCCATAGCGCCGCTTCTTTCGTGGTACCGCGAAAACAAGCGCCCGCTCCCCTTCCGCGCCGACGCCGATCCCTACCGCGTTTGGATCTCCGAGATCATGCTGCAGCAGACCCGTATTGAAACGGTCATTCCGTATTACGAGCGCTTTCTTCGCGCCTTCCCCACCGTCAAGGCGCTTTCCGAGGCCGAGGACGAAGTCCTTATGAAATGCTGGGAAGGCCTCGGCTATTACAGCCGCGCAAGAAACCTGAAAAAAGCCGCCCTGAAGGTGATGACCGACTTCGGTGGGATCATTCCCGATACGGCGGAGGCGCTTCTTACCCTCCCCGGGATCGGCGCCTATACGGCCGGGGCGATCGCCTCGATCGCATACGGTCGCCCCTCTCCCGCCGTAGACGGAAACGTTCTGCGCGTTATCTGCCGTCTTTTGGCCGATGAAAGCGACGTTTTGCAAGGGGCGGTCCGCAAACGGATCAGCGCCCTTTTGGAGGCCGTTTATCCCCAAGAGCCCGCCGACGCCGCCGATCTGACACAAGCCTTGATGGAGCTTGGCGAGGTTCTTTGCACACCCGGGGAAAATCCGCGCTGCTCGGTTTGCCCTCTTGCCAAAATTTGCGAAGCTTGCAAACAAAACCTTACAAAAACCATTCCTTATCGCGCCCCGCAAAAGCCGCGCGTGATTGAAGAAAAAACCGTATTTTTGCTTCGGTGCGGCGAGAAGATCGCCATTCAAAAGCGCCCCTCGTCGGGTCTTTTGGCGAATATGTGGGAATTTCCCGCCTGCCCCGCCCATCTTGATGAAAAAGAAGCAAAGGAAGCCGTAAGATCAATGGGTCTTACCCCCGTTCGCCTTACTCGCGCTACCGATGCCAAGCATATCTTTTCTCACCTTGAATGGCATATGCGCGGCTATTCGGTCGAATGCAAAAATGAGGGAAGCGCCCCCTTTCTGTTCGTGACCTACGAGGAATTGAAGGATACCTACGCCCTCCCCGGCGCCTTCCGCAGCTTTTTGCGCTTTCTTGAGGAAGAAGAAAAGAAAAAGAAGTGAAAATAAGCCCCGTCTACAAAATTCCCCTTGCGAAAAGAAATCCGCGGCGGTATAATAATACCGTCTGACCGTTATTAAAAAGAAAGGAGAAGGATATGAAGCTGATCATTGCCGAAAAGCCCTCGCTTGCCCGCAACATCGCCGCCGGCATCGGGAAAGAGGTCAAGCGGCAGAACGGGTATCTCGAATGCGGTGAATATTTTATCAGCTGGGCCTTCGGGCATCTTTTCTCCTTGGTGGATATTGAGGCCTATTCCGAGGTTCAAACCAACGAAAAAGCGCGTTGGCGCATGGATAATCTCCCCTGTTTTCCAAAAGAGTTCCGCTATGAGCTGCGACGGGGGGACGACAAGCGCCCCGACGACGGCGTAATCCGCCAATTCAAGACCATTGAAGCCCTTTGCAACCGAGAGGACGTTGATGAGATCATCAACGCGGGAGACGCCGACCGCGAGGGTGAGATTATCGTGCGAACCTGCGTAAACAAGGCCCTTCATACAGAGAAGAAGCAAAGCCGACTGTGGCTGCCCGACCAAACGCCCGAAACCATCAAGAAGGCGCTTCTTGAGGCGGCCGACGAAAGCCAGTACGACCGCTTGGCGGACGAGGGGTACGCCCGCACCTTTATCGACTGGCTCTACGGGGTCAATCTGACCCGTTACGCCACCCTAAAGACCGGCAAGCTTTTGCGCGTTGGGCGGGTTATCGTGCCGATCGTCAAGGCGATCTACGACCGCGACAACGCCATCTCCCATTTCGTGCCCGAAAAATATCTTGTGGCGCAAAGCCGCGCCGAGACCGACGGCACGGCGGTGGAGCTTACCTCGAAAAAGAAATTCCCTCTTAACAAGAAAGAGGAAGCCGAGGCCTATTGCGAAGCCCTGAACCGCATCGGCGCGACGGTCACCTCGCAAAAGAGCAAGAAGGATACGCTTTCCCCCGGAAAGCTATATTCGCTCTCCAAGCTGCAAAACGTACTCGGTAAAAAATATAAGATGTCCATGACCGACAGTCTTTCGATTATCCAAAAGCTTTACGAGGACGGATATCTCACCTATCCCCGTACCAACTCGGAATACTTGGCGGTTGCCGAAAAGGACAAGGTCAAGACCATTCTCGGGAACGTAAAAAAGCTCGGTTACCCCGTTACCTTTAAGGACAGCAAAAGCATTTTTGACGACAGTAAGATCGAATCCCACTCTGCCCTAACGCCAACCTATAAGATCCCCGAAAAGGATGCGCTTACAGAGGACGAGCGCAAGGTATACTCCACCGTCTTTCGCCGCTTCGTCGCCGTCTTTTGCGCAGAGCCCTGCGAGGTGGTAAAAAGCGTATTGGAGATCAGCGTCGGAGAGCTTGAAAAATTCACCCTAAAAGGAACCGCGATCCTCTCCCCCGGTTGGACCAAGTACGACGAAGCCTCGATCAAGGATAAGATCCTGCCCCCCTTACAGGAGGGTGAAGCCGTCACCGTCACCTTTACCCCCACCGAAAAGGAGACCTCTCCCCCGAAGCACTATACGATCGAAACGCTGAACAATTACCTCAAAAA
>JAZRFI010000073.1:0-2770 GCA_045661285.1 Eubacteriales bacterium
ACGGCGCATACGAGGCATTGCCTTACCGCTACATCCTCTTTTGTAACCTCTTCCTTGCCGCGCTTTTTCTCCTCACGCTTCTTTGGGTATACCTTGCGAACAACAAAAGCTTTGTGCGCTTCGTCGCCCTGCTTCGTTCAACCGGCTACGGCACCGATTTCGTCGATCGCTTCGGCTTCCCCGTCTGCCTTATTAACCTTGCGGTATACGGGCTTTGCCTGCTTGCCTTCTTTGATCTCGTTGCCCTTTTGCCAACCCTTATCCCCGCCCTGCCCGAGGCGGCGGGCTTTACCGGCCCCACCCTTGGGGTGATCTTCGCGGCGCTGACCTTCTCGGCTGACGGACAGCAGATCCGTACGGTATGGCCGATCGCCTTGGGGTACGCGCTTTTGTTTGCGCTTTGCTTCGGGGTGTGCGAGCTGCTCGGTTGGTCGATCCCTTGGACGCTTGGCAGCCAGGTGTATCTTGGCGGGCTTGCCTTTGCCACGGGGCTTTGCCCCTTTGCGGGAAAATACGGTGCCAAGGTGGGCGTTGCCGCGGGCTTTGCAAGCGCTACGATCTGTTGCATTACCGCCTCTATGCACGGCGGCTTCGTGCTTTATAACGGCGGCTTCACGGCGGGGCTTGCCGCGCTTTTGCTCTTACCCATGCTTGATTTTTACAACGTAGAACCCAAGTTTGAGGACGATACGCTTTAATATGTAAAAACAACTTTACAAGGAGACTGTTTATGTTTGACCTTTTCGCGCGCCTTTTTATTAAGGATGCAGATCACGTGGAAAACGAAGCGGTGCGGGGCGCCTACGGGCGCCTGGCGGGCCTTTTCGGGATCGTGATGAACCTGCTTCTTTCGGGGTGTAAGATCCTCTTCGGTGTGTTGATCGGGGCGATCTCAATCCTTTCCGACGGGCTTAATAACCTTTCGGACGCGGCATCCTCGCTGATCACGCTGCTCGGCTTTAAGCTTTCCTCAAAGAAGCCGGATAAAGAGCATCCCTTCGGGCACGGACGTATGGAATATCTGACGGGGCTTTTGGTTTCGGCTTTGATCCTGGTGGTGGCCTTCCAGCTTTTCAAGGATTCGCTCGCAAAGGTCATAGCGGGGGAAGCGACGGCGCTGGAGCGCGGCCCGCTCGGCTACGTCACGCTTATCTTGCTGCTTCTGTCGATCGGCGTAAAATTCTTAATGGCGGGCTTTAACCGCCACGTCGGCAAAAAGATCAAGTCGGCGGCGCTTTCGGCCACGGCGCTCGATTGCCTTTCCGACTGTATCTCGACCGCCGTCGTTTTCCTCTCGATGCTGCTCTCTCTCTTTATCCCCGATTTCCCGATCGACGGGTGCGCCGGCCTCTTCGTTTCGCTCTTTATCGCCTACACGGGCATTCGCTCGGTCAAAGAGATCGCGGCGCTGCTTTTGGGGCAGGCGCCCGACGGCGAGCTGGTCAAAAAAATCGAAGCCTACGTTCTTTCGTTTGACAGCCGCGTCGAAGGCATCCATGATCTCGTTTTACACGATTACGGCCCCGGGCGAAAGATCCTGATTCTGCACGTCGAGGTCCCTGCCGAAGGGGATATTTTAGAGCTGCACGATCTCATTGACAACATCGAAGAAGGTCTTTCCGAGCAATTCTCCTGCATCACCACCATTCATATGGATCCCGTCCTTACGAAGAGCCCCCGCGTTCTGGAGCTGAAGGAAGCCTGCCTTTCGATCGTTCGGGCGATCGACCCCGCCCTTACCCTGCACGATTTCCGCATGAACGAGGGCTCGACCCACGCCAACCTCATCTTTGACGTGGTCGTTCCGCACGAATGTCCCCTCTCGCTCGAAGAGATCTCCGCGCGCGTCGCCGCCGCCGTCAAGGCCCACGACCCCCGCCTATCCGCCGTCGTCAAGGCCGAATATCCCTTCGTCTAAAATAAAAAAACAAAAAAGAGAGACGAGATAGGATTGTACTCTAAAGGACAGTTTTGGGAGTATATTACCTACCGACAGGAGTAATATATTTTTCTTTTGCTAAAAGGACTCACCCCACAAAAACCGCAGATCGATTTTCTGTGGTTTTTGTGCTATAATAGGCGTATGAACACCATCTTATGAAATTAAAGGGAGAAGCATTGTGAAAATAACAGGAATATGCTTTTTTATTCTTGCCGGTGTTTTATTATTGGTATCAGGATTATATTTCGGTGTTTATTTGATATTTGAAAAATTACCGCATAAAACAGGGAGAACGCTTGGCAAGCTGTGCCACCGTAAATACAAAAAAGATGTCGCGGTTTGGGCCGGTTTGGGAAAACATGACGGTCCCCCAAGAATTGCTTTTACCATAAAGCATTTAACAAAATCGAAGTATCTGTATAACGTAAATAACAAGCTTTATATTTGTGTTTTTGCTTTTTGGAGAAAGCCGAGCAAAATACCAAACGTCTCCCGGGTAATTTATCTAAAAGCATTCCCACGCATTTCATATTTAGACCATGATGAGAATTACATCGGTGCTTTTAATTTTTTTGCTAAAGCAATTATCTTTTTGGTAATAGCAACATACGCATTTGCCTTGGGAATTGTATTTTTATAAAAAATTTAATTCGAATTCTTGCAATAATACACCTTGATCTTATCGACAAATTCCAATTTAGTGAGAAATATCAGACGCCGATTGCCAAAAGCCTCCCTCCGGGAGGGAGGGGGACCGCTTGCGGTGGTGGGAGCCCACGATAGGTAGAAAGCTGTTCTTTGCCATTCGCTTTTCCGTCTGCCGCCCTC
>JAZRFI010000074.1:0-2932 GCA_045661285.1 Eubacteriales bacterium
TGAAAAATGATGTTGTCTTCCTAAGACCGCTTGGCCTCCGACTTGCCGTCGGCAAAGAAGACGACGCGGTCGGCGACGTTCTTTGCGAATTCCATTTCGTGGGTAATGATGAGCATCGTTCTTCCCTGCTCTTTAAGCCCTTTAATGACGCGCAGGACTTCACCCGTGAGGGTGGGGGGGCGAGGGCACCGGTCGGCTCGTCAAAGCACAGAATGGCGGGCTTCAAGGCCAAGGCCCGGGCGATCGCCACGCGCTGTTGCTGTCCGTCCAAAAGCGGAAAGGGGTAATAATCCTTTTTATCCGAAAGCCCGACGCTGTCAAGCAGGATCGCAGCTTCCTTTTTCGCCGTTTTTCGGCGTTTTATAAGGCTTTCGTAAAATTTTAAAGATCCAGCGCCGCAAGATCGGCGGGCGTTTCGCGGCGGACGGCAAGGTACGAGCCACCGTCCTTGAGCATCACGATCGGGGGGCGGGGGAGCTTATTGTAATTCGAAGCCATTGAATAGTGATAGGCCCCCGTTGTAAGACAGGCAACAAGGTCGCCCCGCTTGATGCCGTTTGGCAACAGGATATTCTCCTGCAAAATATCACCGCTTTCGCAGCACCGCCCAACGAGCGAGCAAAGAAGCGTTTTTTCCCCGTTTACCCCTTCAGCGGGCAAAACGGTGTAGGGCGCGCCGTAAAGCGCGTAACGCGGGTTATCGGTCATCCCGCCGTCAACCGACACGTAGTTCTTATAACCCGTGATACGCTTAACGGTACCGACCGTGTAGACGGTGAGCCCCGCATCGGCCACAATGCTTCTGCCCGGCTCAAAGGAGATATGGGGCATCTTGATCCCCAGCTCGTCGCATTTATTTTTGATAAAGGCGGCAACCTCTAAAATATTGGCACGGATATCAATGGTAGGCTGATCCTCTACGTAGCGAACACCGTATCCCCCGCCAAGGTCAAGCTGCTCGGCTTCGTAACCGAGTGACGAGCGCATAGCGGCGATAAAGCGAAGCATGACGTCCGCCGCCGCAAGATAGACCGACGAATCAAATACCTGCGAGCCGACGTGACAATGAAAGCCCGAAAGGTGGATATGCGGCAGGGAGAGCGCAAGACGGGTCATTTCCTCGGCCTGCCCGGTTTCAATGGCAGAGCCGAATTTCGAATCGACCTTCCCCGTCGAGATCGCCTCATAGGTATGGGGGTCAATCCCCGGGGTGAGGCGAAGCAGAACGCTTTGCCGAATACCCTTTTCCTTGGCCACCTCGTCGATAACCAAAAGCTCTTCGGCGTTATCGACCACGAAATACCCGATCCCGTTGTCGATCGCATAGCGGATATCGGCATCGGTCTTATTATTCGAATGGAAATAAGCGCGACTGAGCGGAAAGCCCGCCGAAAGGGCGGTATAGATCTCGCCCGAGGAAACGACGTCGATCCCCATCCCCTCTTCCTTCATGATCGCGTAAAGACGCTTGAAGGAGGCGGCTTTGGAGGCGTATAACACCTGCCCGCCGTCGCCAAAGGCCTCTTTTACGGCGTTAAGATAGGTACGGCAACGCTCGCGAATACGGTCCTCATCCATCAGGTAAAGAGGGGTTCCGTATTCCTTGGCAAGCGCACTGACCGATTGACCCGCAAAAAGCAGGCTATCGTTTTGGTTTACCGAAAGATTTTCACAGATCATAAAAAGTCCTACCGTTCAAAGAAGATGGGCGCGCAGCTCTTCGGCGCTCAAAGGCGAAAGATCGGCGGGTGCGATGTCGAAAACGGTCTTGCAGCCGTACTGACCGCGCAGACTCATGCGGTGAATGGCGCGGGCGTAGGCAACGAGCACCGAGGCGGTAAATTCGGGGTTGGAATCCAGCTTTAGGCTGTATTCGATCACGTGATTGTTTTCCAGATCCTTGCCGGTCTTCCCCGTCCGAATGACAGAGCCGCCATGCGGGATGCCGCTATGGTCGCGAAGAAGCTCTTCTTGCGTAATAAAGGTGACCGTCGTATCGTAATCGGCAAAATAGTTGGGCATTTCCTTGATCTCTTTTTCAATGCGAGAAAGGTCCGCCCCCTCTTTTGCCACGACGAAGCATTCTCTTGTGTGCTTTTGGCGTACGGAAAGCGTGGGACATTCACCGCGGCGCACGCTTTCAAGCGCTTCGGGCACGGGCACGGTGTACTGACGGGCATCAAGTACCCCCTCAATACGGCGAATGGCGTCTGAATGGCCTTGGCTGACCCCGCGGCCCCAAAAGGTATAATCACACCCGTTCGGCAAAACCGAAGAGGCATAAAGACGGGCAATCGAGAAAAGACCGGGATCCCACCCCGCCGAGATAAGGGCCGTACGCCCCCCCTTGGCGGCTGCAGCGTCAACCGCGGCAAAGTGCGAAGGGATCGACGCGTGCGTATCATAGCTATCGACCACGTTGAATTTTTCGGCAAGAGACGGGGTCATCTTCGGCAGATCGGTGGCACTGCCCCCGCAGATCACCAAAACGTCGATCTCGTTTTCATAAGAAGAAAGCGTATCCGCGGCGTATACAGGCGCACCGGTTACCGTTTGAAGGGTTTCGGGATCGCGGCGGGTAAACACCCCGAAAAGGGTAACGTCGGGGGCGGCAAGCGCCGCAAGCTCGACCCCTTTGCCGAGATTTCCGTATCCGTAAATGGCAATTTTCATAAGAACCTCGTTTGTTGAAATAGGAATGTTTTGTTTACATCAGACCATATCTTTCATATTATAAAGCCCCGCAGGCTTGCCGCAAAGGAAGGCGGCGGCCGTTAAGGCCCCCTCGGCAAAGAGGGCACGGCTGTGCGCCTCGTGCTTTAGGGTAACGGTCTGGTTTTGGGTGGCGATGATCACCTCGTGGATCCCGACGACGTTCCCCATACGAAGGGCGTGCACCCCGATCTCCTCATGGGTGCGCTTTCCTTGACCG
>JAZRFI010000075.1:0-3764 GCA_045661285.1 Eubacteriales bacterium
CCGCCCTGCTTACCCGTGCGGTGTCCGCCCCCACCGAGAAGCAGAAGATCCCCGTAGCTTCGAAACGAAAGACCCGTGTCCGATTCGTCTACATACATGCCACAAACGTTTTGCGCGCCCTTGAGGGCAAGCACGTAAGAGCGGTGCTGATAAAGCTTTAAGGGATATAAGCCGTGCTTGTTAAGCATAGGGAAATGGGTGGCGATAATTAGCTTCTTAAAGAGGATCTTACCGCGATCGGTGATTGCTTTATGCGGCATCAGTTCAACAACCTTGGTATGCTCACAGATCGGCAGATCCGTAGCGATCGTATATAGAAATTTCAAAGGGTTGAACTGCGCTTGGTCTTTTACAAGCACCGCGCCCGCGGCCGAAAAGGGTAGCTCGCGCGTATTCGAAAGCTCGGCCTTCACACCGAGGCGATTGAGGGCGGCGATCTCCTTTTCGATTTTTTTGCGGTCGGTTAAGGAGTAGACGGAATTATCCCGTGTTTCATAGTCGCAGTCAAGGTTTTCGCAAAGGCGGGCATATTCCTTCATGGCGCCCCTTTGCGCCTCCAAGTAAAGCCGCGCCTTGCTTTCGCCGAAGCGTTTGATCATGCTATGGTAGAGAAGCCCGTGACCGAGCGTGATCTTCGCCGTGGTGTTTTTCGTGATACCGCCGCAGATCTCGGTCGCTTCTGCCAGCATACAGTCAACGCCCGCGCTTTTGAGCTGGTGGGCGCACAAGATCCCCGCGATCCCACCGCCAACGATCAAAACGTCCGTCGTTTTATTTCCGTCAAGCGCCAAAAAATGCGGCTTTTGCGCCGTTTTCTCCCATACCGATTCCATCATGTAACCCCCGAATTTTAATACGATCAGTTTTCACGGTTTTGGGAAGGAGTATACGCAAACCAAGCAAAAAGAAAAGGCCTCGTTGAGGCCTTTTCTTTTATTTTCCGCAATTCTTATCAAAGCTCGGGTTGCGGGTATAGAAGTTCTTGGAATCCAACGTTTCTTGGACGTTGACGAAACGATCAGGGGGAAGTGAGAAAATATTCGGATTCTATCCAATCAGAAAAAGTGAAACCCGTTCTACCTATATACTCAACAAGCACGCCACTTTTATCGAATACGTAACAATCCCCGGGGTATATAGTTTCCCCTTTCTCGTTTGTATAGGTGCAGCCATAAAAAACGATCATATTTCCATTGCTTTGATATAAAATCAAGGTTTTGCCCATTGGCTCGTTCAAAGCTGTTTTAAAAATCAGGTAATCTATGCTTGCCAAATCATTAAAAATATCCTCAAAGCGAGATTCATCAAGCGTTGCTATCAAAGTCGCTTTGTTAAAATCGAAGATGGGTCTATTCTTTTTATCAATGGGAATTATCTTAGGATCATCATTTGTGTAATTAACCCATTCGATTTTCACGGTATTAGCCAACAATTCATCTGCATCAAGTTTGTTTATTCCGGGATCACAGCCAATAAGCCCAAACAGACAGGATAAGACGCACACAAGCATGAAAACAAAGGATATTCGTTTTTTCATTTAAGTACCTCCGTTTGTAAAAATCTTATTTGTTGACAAAGTTATTATACTAAATCGCTAATAAAAAGTCACGGACGGCTTGATTTCTCAAGCCGTCCCGGGTAAAGGATATTGACGTTGATTAGAGGTTTTTCTCCTTCCCGCAATTCTTATCAAAGCTCGGGTTGCAGGCGTAGAAGTTTTTCGAGTCCATCGTTTCCTGGGCGTTCCGCAGGGCGTCGCCAAAGCGCTGATAGTGCACGATCTCGCGCTCACGCAGGAATTTCAGGGGATCGCGTACGTCGGGGTCGTCAATGAGGCGAAGCAGATTGTCGTAGGTCACGCGCGCCTTTTGCTCGGCGGCAAGGTCCTCGTTAAGGTCGGCGATCACGTCGCCCTTTACGCCGATATACTTGGCATCAAACGGCACGCCCGAGGCGGCCTGGGGATAGACCCCGGTCGTATGGTCGGTAAAATAGGCGTCAAAGCCCGCTTGGCGGATCTGATCTTCGGTAAGGTTCCGCGTCAGCTGATAGATCATCGAGCTGATCATCTCAAGGTGTGCCAGCTCTTCGGTTCCAACGTCGGTCAAAATGCCCGCGATCTTGCGGCTCGGCATCGAAAAGCGCTGGGAAAGGTAACGGGTAGAGGCCGCGAGTTCTCCGTCCGGGCCGCCCGCTTGGCTGATAATGAGCGAAGCGATCTTGGGGTTCGGATTTTTAATGCGTACGGGGTATTGCAGCTTTCTTTCATAGATCCACATCGCTTAATCCTCGCTTTCCCAGGGCCATGGGGTCTCAACCCATTCCCAGCTGTTATCGGCCTTGGCGCCCATAAAGGTAAGCGGCCCGTAGGTCGTTTCGTAGGCCATCATCTTTTCTCGGCTCTCGTCGCGCATTTTGCGGAAGTAGGCAAGCGCTTCTTTGTCGTTTGGGTATCCGTCAAGATACAGGGCGGTCTCCAACGCCGCGAAATTAAGGGCGCGGATCTCGTCCAAAAGCTTTTTCTGGGTAGCGTTCATCTCTTGCCTCCCTTACCGGCCATAAGCGGCTTATCAAGCTCTTCAAACAGCGTGCCGCGCGAAAGCGCTTCCATGGGGCTGTAAAGACCGCGGAAGAATTGAGGGGGAGAATAGACCATCGCCAGCGAGGGGGCGGGAATACATTCCCCCATGGGCGGTGTGGGGCTTTCTGATGGCCTTTCGGGCGGTCTTTGCGGCTTGGCGGCGGTCGGCAGCGTCATCTCGCTATCCCGAAAAAAGCCCTTCTGGCTCATTTCATTGAGAAGATCGGCCCGCTCACGCGGGGTCATAAATGCATCGTATAAATTCATAGCACATCTTCTTTTCGTAATAATATAAGCAAAGGCAAAGAGAAGCTTTGCCCCCCTTTGACAGGGCTTACACTTTCATCATATGAAAAGGCGGGCGGCGGGGCTACATACAAGGGCGCCGAAAACGAAACGCGGCGCGTGTATAAAATGCTCTTTCGGGGAAAAAATAGCAATAAGCACATATAAATGCGAGAAAGGAAAAAAATATGAAGAAAAAAGCTTTTTTACTGATGGTACTGTGCCTTTTGCTGGTGTTCCCCATTGGGGTCTCGGCTTCGGCCTCGTTTCTTTTAAGCGATGCCATCCCCACCCTTAGCGAGGAATACGCCCTCATCAAAAGCGGTATGCCGGGCAAGGAGATCCGCTTTTCGGCCACCGATTTCAAGCAGGCGCTTGGCATCAAGAAATTTAAGGAGATCGCCATAGAAACGATTCCCCCCGCCGAGGACGGGATTCTGTATTACGGCGATACGCCCGTAAAGGCGGGCGATAAGATCCCGCGCGAATCACTGGATCTGCTTGTTTTTCGCCCGGTCAAAACGGGGATCGAAAAAACCACCTTCACCTTCCGTTGCGAGAATTACGCGGGTGGCGCCCCCCTTACCGCCCTCCTTCGCTTCGTTATGCGCATCAACGAGGCACCGACGGTTCTGCCGGTTACCGCCTCCTCGTCGGTCAGCACCTATCGGGATATGACGGCAGAGGGTACGCTTTGCGCCACCGATCCCGAGGGGGATGAGCTTTACTTTATGGTGCTTGACTATCCCGATATGGGCACGCTTCGCATGCTGAATAGCGCAAGCGGCGATTTTCGCTACACCCCGAAGGGCGGCTATACGGGCAGCGATAGCTTCACCTACGTCGTACGTGATAGCTACGGCAATTACAGCAAGCCCGAAACGGTTCGCATCACGGT
>JAZRFI010000076.1:0-9794 GCA_045661285.1 Eubacteriales bacterium
AAGCGAGGAAACGTGGGAAAGCGAAGCGTCATTAGACAAGAACCCGTAAAGTATCGTTGTCAAAAACGCAAAAAACAATCCAACAAATAGCAAAGCGGTATGCAAAGAGAAGTCTTCACAGGGCTTTTTCATGCGGCGAAAGTAGCCGTTTACAAAGCCGACCTTCTTAATGCGAACAACGTCCTTGATATGCTTATCGAGCGCCGCGCTCTCTTCACTGGCGTATACGGCGGGAATATCCTCGGCCGCCAGCTTGTCTCCCGATTTGCAAAGCTCGGTAAAGGTCACGACGTCGTCCTTACAGCGCAGGCGGCGCAGATACAGCGAGATCGAAACGAACGAGGCGGCGGGAAGCGCGCAAAGAAGATCGAGCCCCGCGCAAAGGTTGAAGAGTGACGCCGCAAACGAAAGAAGCAACGACAGCGCGACCAAACCGCGCTCTCCAAACCGTAACGAAGCGATCTCGGAAAAGCCGTCCTTCCAATAGTCGAAGGCCACGGAGGCAACGGCGGCAAGCAGGCAAAGATCCAGCAAAACGGCCATCGGCGCGGTGATGCCGAAAAGCGCAAAGCGGCTGATGCCGAAAAGCGGAAGGTTTTCAAAGACCAAAAGCAACACGCTTAAGAAGACCGAAAGGAAGAAACGGATACCCAGCTGCTTTTGCTCGGCATCGTATTTTGAAAGAATACTTTCGATCTGATTGCGGGATACGTATTCGCCGTTTTCGGCAAGAAGACTTTCGTCCTCCTTCATATCGGCGATAAAGAAATCCTGCGGGCGAAGCGTGCCCACGAATCCATCCTCTTCAGCAAAGGAAAGAAGAGGGGTGGAAAGACCCGCATCCTGCACCAAAATCGGTTCTGCCTGCTTTTTCGTAGCGCGGCGGTCAATGAGGCGCATAGAGAAGCGGCGCACCCGACGGATAGGGGTCACCGTCTCTTCAAGGGGAAGCGTTTGTTCTTTTTCAAGGATAGGCGCTTCCTCAACCGAAGGGCAAACAGCCTCCTCGGCAATGGGGGCAGCAACGGAAGAAGACGCGGCGGGGGCTTTTACCTCTTCCTTCCATGGATAGGGATTTTCCCTCTCGCTCTTTTTCTCGCGGCTTTCCGCAATAAGGGCGTGGGTCTCGCTATCCAGCGTGATCGCCTCCCATTCCTCGGTCTTGTTCTGGCGGGATGCCTCCTTTTGATTCGGGAAGCTCTCCTCTTCCTCAACAAGCTTTTCGTTAATAGGTGAAAAGACCGAATCGTTTATAAAGGGAATGACCTCTTCGCTCTCTTCCTCTTCCAAAACGGGCTCTTCTTCCCCATCAAAATCCTCTTCTTCGCTTTTCGCAAGAGGCGTTTCGGCGCTTTCAACCGCATCAGGCTCTTCTCCCTCTTCAAGCGGTTCGCCCTCTTCAAGGCTTTTCTCGGTTTTGATCTCTTCGGCGGCTTCAAGCCCTTCGGTCATTTCGACCTCTTCGGCGGCTTCGGGTTCTATGACCCCGTCCGTCTCTTCAAGCTCTTTCACCTCTTCCGCCGCTTCGGCCTCTTCCGCTTCTTCGAGGAGCTTGACTTCGTCAAGCGCATCCTCCTCTTCGACCCCGATCTCTTCGGTGTCGATATCCTCGGCCGCACCAAGCCCTGTTTCTTCGATCGGCTCTTCTTTTTCCTCGACCTCTTCGCTCAGCGCGAGCTCCTCTTCCTGCATTACCTGCGCTTTGGGCGGTTCAAAAAAGACCTCTTCACGCGGAAATGCCCCCTCCTCTTTCTGAGGGATGGCCATAGGCGCTTCAGCAAACGACGCTTGGGGAGAGCCTTCCGCGCCGCCCAACGCATTTCGCTGCGCCATTTCATTTTTCTTTTCGGTTTTTTCCTCTGCCGCGCGATACACCTCTACGCTCTCCTTCAGCAAAGAGAGCAAGCGGTTTATGTACTCGGGATCGTCCTCCGGGGGGATAAAGCCATACTTTTCTTCTTCGGCCATGCAAGCTTCTCCTTTCCTTTAATGACGTTGGCGGGCCATTTCACAAAGCAAAACGGCGCCGGCAGCGGAAACGTTTAACGAATTGACCTTCCCATAGAGGGGAATGGACGCGATGAAATCACACTTTTCGCGAAGCAGACGCGAAATGCCGAACCCCTCGCTCCCCAATACCAGGGCGGCGGGGCCGCGATAATCAAGCGAGGCATAGGGCTTTCCATCCATATCCGCGGCGTAAAACCAGATGCCCTTTTCTTTTAATTCTTCTACCGTGCAGGCAAGGTTTGAAACGCGGGCGATGCGCAAATGCTCAATAGCCCCGGCAGATGATTTGGCGGCCACCGAGGTAAGCCCCGCCGAATGACGCTTCGGCAGAATCAGTCCGTGTACGCCACAGCACTCGGCCGTGCGGATCAGGGCGCCGAGGTTATGGGGATCCTCGATCCCGTCGGCAATCAACAGGAAGGGGGGCTCGCCCCGCTCTTCGGCGTAAGCGAGGATATCCTCTACCTCGCAATACTCGCGGGCGGCGCAACAAACGACGATGCCTTGGTGGTGCGTATGACCGCAAAGCAGATCCAGCTTTCGGCGGTCGGCCTCAATAACGGGGATGCGACGATCTCTTGCCTTGGCGATAAGCGGAAGGATAGAGCCCTCTTTTTCACCCTTGGCAATAAAGATCTTATCGATCTCTCGCCCGGCGGCCAATGCTTCCTTCGCGGCGTTTCGCCCACCGATCACCCCGTTTTCGGGTTCTCTTTCGCTACGTAAAAGCTCTCTTTCGGCTTTATGATTCGGCTTATATCCCATGGCTGTTTCCCCTTTTTCTACCTTATTATATAAGTATAACATATCCGCCGCCTTTTGTACAGAGCTTTTCAAAAAAAGAAGCGGATCGAAAAAGAAAAAAAGATGCGAAACGAAAAACCGTTTCGCATCCTTTTTACCGTAAGTATCTATTACATCTCGGCGCGTCTTTTCGCGTAGCACTCGCTGCAATAAACTGCTTTGCCTTCGGTGGGGTTGAAGGGAACCTTGCACTCTTTACCACATTCGGCGCAAACAGCGTCAAACATTTCACGAGCACCCTTAGCGGCGTTCTTGCGGGCATCGCGGCAGGCCTTGCATCTCTGGGGTTCGTTCTGGAAGCCCTTTTCTGCATAGAATTCCTGCTCACCGGCGGTGAACACGAAATCGCTGCCACAGTCCTTGCACTTCAGTGTTTTGTCCTCAAACATTTGCTCTCTACCTTTCTTGATATTGGTTAATAATTGCCCTTGGACGGATTTCAACCGACACCTTTGTGACCAACGCTCTTTTTAAGCTACGGGGGCATATAAACGAATTAGCGCAGTTCTGCCCGCAGCTTGGCGAGCATACGACCGATCGCGTTTGAGACAGACTTTTCGCTTTTCGAAAGCTCAAACGCAATTTGTTTTTGGGAATAACCCTTAATATATTTATCAAAAACGGCGGCCTCGTACGAAGAAAGGCAAGCTACCGCCCTATGATAAAGATCTTCAATCTCTTCCTGCTTGATGAGGGAAAACGCAGGATCGTTATTCTCTTCTTCCGATCCGAAAAGGGCCCCGCTCTCTTGCAGCTCGTCAAGCGAGGTGATCTGCAAGGAATGATCCTTTCGGTTCTTGCGGTACTCGCTGATCAAGGCGTGCGTGACACAGATCTTGGCATACGCCCCGAAGCTTACCGCGCGAGATGGCTCGTAACGCAGAACGGCACGGTAAAAGCTGAGCGCCGCCTCTGCAAACATTTCTTGGTTATCAAGGGGAACGCCCCCCTCGGCAAAACGGGAAGTAAGCGAAAGAAGAAGCGGACGATATTGCCCGATAAGCTCGGAAAATGCCGCCCGTTCACCGTTTTTAACGGAATCAATCAGTTGAATGGTTTTTTCATCTGTTTTGTTCATAGCTTCCCCAGGTTGCACCTATACATTAATATATTACAACAACCGAAACATTTTGTCAATAGTTTTGTAAAAATAAATTAAACAAAAAGAAGAAAATCAAAAACCGTCGGAGGACCCGAGCAAATACTCCAGCTCTCCCGTCGCGGCCGCTGTGATACCACGCAAAACCTCCTCGGGCTTATCGAGAAAATGGCGGCGGATGCGCTGCGCCTCCTCCTCGGTCGGCAGGGTGAGGGAAAAGGAGGCGTAGACCCCCTCTTTTTCCTCGACGCGGCAGGAAACGGTATACTGCTTATCCTCGCGGCGCTCGATCGAGGCCGAAGCGTGAGCCCCGCGATGGCGAAGAGAAAGATAACGCATGGCGCTATGCAAGCTCTTTTTTCGAATCGAGGAAAGAAGCGTATCTTCAAGACTGGCGGCGACCTCTTTTCCCATATCGGAAATAACGTAGCACTTTACGCCTTCGCTCTCGCTCTCTTCAATATGCCCCATTTCGCAAAGCTCGGAAAAACACTCGGCAAAATCGAAATCCGCAACGAAGCCGTCTTCCCCGATCAGAACGCAGATATCGTCGTAGGGGAGCGGATAGCGAACGTGATTGAGCAGAAAGAGGATAAAAATCTTGACGTCGGTCTTATTGTTCAGCACGCCGTTTCTCATATTTTTCATGGCTTCTCCCAAAAGCGGGACTGCCGAAGCAGTCCCTCCACTTTTTGATTAAGATTCGGATTGGTCCTCGGGCAAATATTTTTCGTAATTCTTCATGCTCATCTCGGTGAGGATCGGGTATCCGTAGTAATTGTTGGTATCAATACCGCGGATAAGGCCGCTCTTCACGTAGAAGCTCTGACCGAAGGTAAGAGGAATGATCGGCATATCTTCAAGCAAGATCCCCTCTGCTTCGTGCAGGATCGCCGCGCGCTTGGTAAGATCGGCTTCGTCGTAAGCAGCCTCGATCTTTTCGTCAAAGCTTTCGCTCACGTAGCCGGTCATGTGCTTATACGCCATCTCGGTGCGGTTACCCTCGGCGTCGGGCACGAAATCAACGCCGTTACCGTTCATCCAAGAGGAGAAGCCGCAAAGAGGCGCGAAGGCGTCGGGCGAGAGCATCTGATAATCAACGATGACCGCATCGAAAACAGCTTTGTTCGGCAGAATAACACCGTCGGCGTTATACTTACGAAGCTCAAAATCCTCGTAAACGTCCTCAAGCTCGGAGCTGTTGATCATATAATACTGCGTCTGGTCGTTCTTATCGGGATACACGCGCTCGGTATGATACGAAAGGGGCGTAAGCTCAACGCGGAAGGTAACGCCGCTTCCCCAGTCAAGACCTTCCCAGGTCTCTTTGAGGTACTCGGCGACCGCGGTATCCGCCTCGTTATCGGCGTGGGCCAAGCGAAGCGTTAATACGCCGCGCAGATTCGCATCGGCGAGCAGGGCCTCGGCATCGGCTACCTTAGCGGCGGTCGAAAGCAGGGCGCTGTTTTCGTTACGGAACGTGTTTCGCGAGGAGTCGGTTTCGAAAACACGGTGCGAGATAAAGCCGTCGGCAGGCTTGGCAAAGGTGAGAAGCGAAGCGATTTCCGTACGGTCGATCGCAAGCGAGAGAGCCTTACGGACGTCTGCATCCTTTAAGAAGGCGGCGCCGGTTTCGGTCTGATTAATAAGAACGGTAGAGGTGGAAAGCAGATCGGCAGTCTCGGCCTTCTTCGTCTGCGTCTTTCTCATTTCAAGCGGCATATCGCAAAGAAGGAACACAGTTTCGGCGGCAAAGCTGTCTGCTATCGAATTCCAAGCCTCCTCGGTCCAGTTGCTGATGATCTGATAGGGGTTTACGCTTCCCTTCAGCTCTTTCATGGTGACGAGGGTCTCGTCTTCCATCTTCAAGCGGTGATAGTAGCGGTTTCTTTCCAGCGTGAATTCGCCAAGCGCCAGATCCAGCGTGCTGACACGGAAGGGACCGCAGGTAACAATGGTAGCGGCACGCGTGGCCCAGTAATCCTCGGCCTTGGAGACCGTGGTCTGCGAAACGGGAGCCAAAGCGATACTGGTCAGCTTTCTCAAAAACGCGTCGTAATCGACTTCAACCAGATTGTCGTTTTCGTCGTAATGGTTACGGAAGGTGATCGTAAGGGTGTAGGCGTCTTCGGCGGTTACTTTGAAGTCACCCTCGGGCGATACCTTATAATCCCCGTTCTCATCAGGCGTAGCGGTCTTGACCTCAAGTGCCCCTTCGATTTCGTAAAGAAGGGCGGCCGCCTGGCTCTTAAAGCCGGGATCGATCAAACGCTGCCAAGAATAAACGACGTCATAGGCCGTAACCTGAGACCCGTCACTCCACGATGCGTCGCGAAGCTTGATCTCCATCTGATAGAGAGCCTTTTCGGGTCTTTTGATGATCTTATACTCTTTTGCAAGCGCATTCCGGATCCGCCCACGGTTGTCGAGGCGGAAAAGCGGCTCGTACAGCAAACTGAGAACCCTTGCGGCATCGTCGTCGATCATCGCGTAGGCCGGGTCAAAATCATACGTTTCCCCTACGTAATATGCGTTGATAACGGCGCCGGCGTCGTTATTTCCGCCGCAGGATGCAAAGGTCAGGCATACCGACGAGAGCATCAGGACGGCCAACAGCAGGGATAAGCACTTTTTCATAACGGGACTCCTTAATTTTATGCATAATAATATACCTTATTATACCACTCCTCCTTGGGTTTCGCAACTCTTTTTTTATGAACAAAAACTAATCGTATCATCTGCACAAATAAAAAAATGAAGAATTGTGCATTTTGTTCATTCTCGAAGAAAAAAAGTTGGTTTTTAACGTATTGTCCAAGCAAAATTTGCATAAAATGGTTACGAAACAAGAAAAACGAGGAAGGCTTATGAGAACAAACGAAACCGCGGGATTCCCCCGCACCGATCTGGCTATGGAGAGAATGAAGGCCGACACAAAACTTTCTGGCGTGGAATATTCGGAAGAAAAAAGAGGGATCGCCACGCTCACGCGTTTGCTTATCACCGACGAAGAGGGAGAAAAATCAATCGGAAAGCCAAAGGGCACGTATCTGTCGCTTTCCTTTCCCCGCCTTTGGGAGCTTAGCGAGGAGGATCTTTCGTTTTTAACCGAGCTTCTTGCCGAGCAGCTTCGCTCGCTTTGCGGGGAGCCGCTTCCCGATCGGGTGCTGGTCGCGGGGCTCGGAAACCGTTATATCACCGCCGACGCGATCGGCCCTGAGGTGATTGGGCGGATCCTGGCGACCCGCCATCTGAAAAGCGAGGAAAGCGAGATCTTCGAGCGCTTTACCGATACCGAGCTTTCCTTGATCGCCCCCGGAGTGCTGGCGCAGACCGGCATCGAGAGTCACGAGATGGTGAAGGCGACGGTTACTACCGTAGATCCCCAGCTCGTGATCGTGATCGACGCCTTGGCCGCCAGAAGCACAAAACGACTCGGCGCCACCTGCCAGCTTGCAAGCGTGGGGCTTTGCCCGGGATCGGGCATCGGAAACAGCCGCGGCAGCATCGACGAAAACAGCTTGGGCGTTCCCGTCGTTTCGATCGGGATCCCGACCGTCGTCGATTCCTCTACCCTTCTTTACGATGCGCTGGAGGAAGGAGGAATGAAGCCGAACGAAAAGCTTTTGGGGATCCTTCAAGAGGGACAGGGCTTTTTCGTTTCGCCGCGCCAAAGCGACGAGGTCACCGAAAAAGGGGCACGCCTTTTAGCGGATGCTATCAATTTTTCCTTTAACCGTCGCCTTTTTTCGAAATCTTAATTTTTTGTTGTAAACAAAACTTTATAATAAAAAATGAGAGCGAGCAGCATATTTTTGCGGATCGGGGCATATTCATAAAACAAGAAAGCCGCCGAACAGAGGAGGAGCGAAAATGACAAGCACAAGCATTTATAAGGACATTGCCAAACGAACGGGGGGCGACATCTATCTTGGCGTCGTTGGCCCGGTCCGAAGCGGAAAATCGACCTTTATTAAAAAGTTTATGGAAGGCGCCGTCATTCCGATGATCAAGAGCCCGGAGGAAAGAACGCGGGCGATCGACGAGCTTCCGCAATCGGGCTCCGGCCGAACCGTGATGACGACCGAGCCGAAATTCGTGCCCGAGGAAGCGGTACGTATCGTGACCGACGACGGGACCGAGCTGCGCGTGCGGCTGGTTGATTGCGTTGGGTATCTCGTGCCCGAGGCACTCGGCGACAGCGAAAACGGAGAGCCGCGCATGGTACATACCCCTTGGTCGGATGAGCCGGTTCCCTTTCGCAGGGCGGCCGAGCTCGGCACGAAAAAGGTGATCAACGAGCATTCGACCGTCGGTATTCTCGTTACCACCGACGGCACGATCGGCGATATTCCCCGCGCCGCCTATCAAGAGGCGGAGGAGCGAGTGGCCCGTGAGCTTTCATCGCAAAAGAAGCCCTTCGCCATCGTTTTAAATTCCGCTTTCCCCGGCAGCGAGCAGGCGATCAATCTCGCATACGAGTTAGAAAAAAAGTACGGCGCCCCCGTTGCCCTTGTAAATTGCCTGGAGCTGAACGGCGACGATATTTCACATATTCTTGAGCTGGTGCTTCACCAATTCCCCGTCAGCAAGCTGCTTTTCCGCTTACCGAGCTGGTGCGTTTCGCTTCCCGAAGGGCATCCCTTGCGTCAAGAGATCCTTCGCTTCATCTCGAACAGCGCCGCCGCGATCACGCGTACGGGGGATATCCGTCCCGCCGTTTTGCAAACCGATAACGCCCCCTCTATTCGTGCGTGCGAGGTTCGGTCCTTGCAGGCGGGGGAAGGGTCCGCCCTTTTGGAGATCACGCTTTTGCCCGAGCTTTATTTTCAAACGCTCTCTGAGCTTACGGGGCTTACGATCGGGGATGACGGCGCCCTTTTTGCCGCGATGAAGGAGCTGTCTGCCACCAAGCGCGCCTACGACAAGGTCAAGGAGGCGCTTTCCGAGGTTTCGGAAAAGGGATACGGGATCGTGATGCCCGATATTGACGAATTGCATCTGGAAGAGCCCGAGATCATCAAGCAAAGCGGCGGCTACGGCGTGAAGCTGAAGGCCTCGGCGCCCTCGATCCATATGATCCGCGCCGATATCGAAACCGAGATCAACCCGATCGTGGGAACCGAACAGCAATCCGAGGAGCTGATCCGCTATATGCTGGAGGAGTTCGGGGAAAGCCCCCGCACCATTTGGGAATCGAATATGTTCGGGAAGCCGCTTTACGAGCTGATCAACGAAGGGATCCACGCAAAGCTTGCCCACATGCCCGAGGAGTCACGCAAGCGCCTGGGGAATACCCTTGGCCGTATCATCAACGAAGGAAGCGGCGGACTGATCTGTATTCTTCTTTAAGGGGAGAAATATAAGCAAAAGGAACCCTTGACGTACACGGTGCGCCATATAGGGTTCCTTTTTCCTTGTTTTCTTTTACCGTATTTTCGCAAGAAACGCGACAAAAGCCTTGGCGGCTTCCTCGGGCGAATCATCGTTATCAAAATAATGATCGTACGGATAATTCTCTACCCCATCGTCGGAAGCGTTTCCATAGGTATGCCCCGGCATGCGGCGATTGGCCCGCACGAGAAGCGTTTTGGCTTCCCCGCCCGTGGCCTTGACGAACTTTTCGATCTCTTGGGGCTCTCTTATATGGACAAAAAGGATCTCATCCTCCCCCGAAAGAAATTCTTGATACCGCTCGCTTATCCAGCGCGTGGGATAATCGTTATAGCGAACCGCAGCCGCCTTCAGATCGGCCAAAAAGCGCCGTGCCTCATCGCTTTTTTCCCCTTTCCAGCCGCATTGCTTCGCAAGCGCCTTGATTGCGGTAATGGAAGACACGTTCAAAACACGGTGCACGGCCGCCGCCGCCTCACACAGCGTA
>JAZRFI010000077.1:0-1822 GCA_045661285.1 Eubacteriales bacterium
AGGGCGAAAACTCGACCGGTATCGACGAGAAGATGACCATCAAGAACAACAAGGGCGAGAAGGTTGAGATCGATAAGGATTCCTCGGTCGAATTCCGCTTCATTGTTGAAGAAACGCTTTCGCTCGGCAAGGAAACGGTTACCGAGCTTGCCGCCCCGGATAACTCTGCCACCAGCGAGGATAAGGGTTTTGAGATCGCCGACGGACTGGCCGATACCGACGAAGCCTACGCCGAGGCCTTTGAGAAGTATACCTTCGAAAGACTGCGTGACGCGTATATTGCCGATCTGAAGAAAAACGATGCCTATAAGGCGACGGTTCTTGACGCGCTTTGGCAGGATATTTATAAGAAGTACACCGAGGGCGACGGTTCGGTCATCAAGAGTTATCCCGAAAAAGAGGTCGAAAATTATTATAAGACCGCGCTTAACAACTATAAGTATGATTACCACAGCGGTGACAGCGCCTCTACCCTGCAGAAGACCTACAACAGCGCCGAGGAATATATCCTCGTTAAGGTGTACAGCAAGACCGCAAGCGACGTCAAGGCGATGAGCAAGGAAGAGATCGAAACCACGATCGAAAGCCTGATCAAGGCTGATGCCAAGAAGCAGATTGCCCGCCGTCTGGTCGTTTACTCGCTGGCTCAGGCCAACGAGATCACCATGAACCGCGCCGAGCGCAAGGGCTATCTGCAAAGAGCCGAAGAGAGCATGGTCTCTTACTATCGCTCGACCTACGAGGCGTACGTCAATTACGGCTTGATGGAAATGAGCAAGGATCAGATCGAGATTGCCGCGCAGAACGCCGCGAAGGAATCGGTCAATGCCTTGACCGACAGCTATATCCGCGACGCCGTTTACCTTGAAAAGGTGGGAGACCTGTTCCTCACCGACGGCGACTTCCCGGGCGTTGTCTTCACGAGAGAAAATTCGGCGACCGACGACGGTCACGAGCATTGATGAAGCAGGTTGAGATCTACACCGACGGTGCATGCCGGGGCAATCCGGGCCCCGGCGGCTACGGTGTGATCCTGCAATACGGAAAGGCCAGGAAAGAGCTTTCGGGCGGGGAAGAGGTCACTACCAACAACCGCATGGAGCTTTTGGCGGCCATTACGGGGCTTTCCGCCTTGAAGGAGCCCTGTAGCGTGACGCTTTATTCCGACTCTCGGTATCTGGTAGATGCCATTAACGAGGGCTGGGTAGACAATTGGAAAAAAAGCGGCTTCCGTGGCGGAAAAATTAAAAACCCCGATCTTTGGGAGAGGTTACTTTCGCTTCTTTCGGTGCATCGGGTCACCTTCGTATGGGTGAAGGGCCATGATGGCCACCCCGAAAACGAGCGATGCGATCAGCTTGCCACCGAGGAAGCCGACCGCCGTCGCCCCCCCGTCGAAAAAAGCGAGTAAGGAGAAAAATATGAGCAGTAAGAAAATCGTTAAAAACCAAAAAGGAAAGGGTAAGATTCCCTTCTTCCGCACCAAGCAGGGGCTTATCGCCCTGATCGTTATGGGCGCTATTCTGTTAGGCGGTATCGTGACCGGTACGGTCTTCGGTATCAAGGCGATCAAGAACAACCGTTCTACCTATCCCTTTCCCTACGAAACGATGAAGCTTGATAAATACCTTCGTTTGGATGCTTCCAAGTATCAAGGTATCACGGTAACCTTTAAGCCGGCCGATACGGTGGATGACGACTACGTCAAAAAATATATCGCCGAGCTTGTTTCCCAAAACGTGCAGACCAGCTTTGAAACCAGCGGTACGGTTGCCGACGGGGATCTCGTGCAGATCTACTACCGCGGCCAGATCGACGGAAA
>JAZRFI010000078.1:0-3398 GCA_045661285.1 Eubacteriales bacterium
AAAAGCTTATTCGCGGATGCTGTCCCCAAATTGCCGAATGGCGGCGATAAATTTTTCTAAGATCGGGGTCGATTTTCGATCGTCTCTCGTGATGTAGCCTACGCTGTAATGCGAATGGCTTTCAAGCGGAACCGAAACGATCTTTCCTTCATTGAGCGCCGAGGGCATAATTCCCGTTCCTACCGTATACGCATCGGTTTTTAAGAGGACGTTCATCAGGGTGGCTCGGTCGCTGATCACAATATGCTTGCCGGCAAAATCGGCGGAGATCATTTCTTCCTTGAACCAAGAGTCCTTGTGCGCCCCCTGCTCGTAGGAAAGATAGGGATAGCTATTAAGCATTTCATACCGCAAGACCGATCGGTCCGCCAGCGGATGCCCCTTTCGCAAAAAGACGTGCGGAGATACTTCTAATATCGGGGAAAAGGATATTTCCTTGTTTTGCAGATAGCGCTTCATAATATCGAGATTTTCGTCCTGTATGGCGATGATCCCGATATCGCTGTAAGCGATCTCTACGTCACGGATCACGTCGTAGGTCTCCTTTTCTTGGAGCGACAGCGAATAGTGCGTATCCGTATTTTCGGTTACGACCGTGCAAAAGGCATCGGCAATAAAATCGTAATGCTGCGTGGAAACGAAAAGGCGTGCCCCGATGCTGCCCTGCTGATAGCGGTTCATCACGAAATCGTTCTTTGAAACGATTTCGGCCGCGTATCGAACGAATTCCGCCCCCTCTACGGTCAGAACGGCGCCGTTTTTGGAACGCTCGAATATTTTTATGCCCAGCTCATCTTCAAGACTCTTGACGCTGTTTGAAAGACTTGATTGCGCGACGAATAATTTTCTCGCCGCTTCACTGAACGATCCCGTATTATGTATTTCCAAAATGTATATACATTGTTGAATCGTCATCGGGTAAACACCTCCACCGCTACGTTATAAATGATTATCAGGAATATCCCGGGAAGAATATTGATATTTTTGATTTTGCTCTGGGGTAAGCAAAGCATATTAAAGCCCGAAAAGAACAGGATCAAATATCCGATCGAGCAAAGCTGACAAAGCATCTTAGCGCTCAGAAATCCCCCTAAGACATAAGCCAACGCGGCAATAACAAGCTGCATCGCTACCACAACGATAGCGGAAAGAGAGATCCTTTTTCCGTAAGCCGCCCCCAGCATGAGCGCGAACGGAAAATCTATCACACCCTTCAAAATAAGTTGAAAGCTATCCCCCTCTAAGGCGTATAAAATAGGGCCGCTTATTTGAAGCCCTCCGATACCGAAGAAGAGCACGGAATCAATAAACCCGTTCGTCGCCATGTTTTGCGTTTTTGATAAGGAATAGATTCTGTCTTCCAGCTTTAACGAATCCCCGATAAAGCACCCTAAAACAAGGGCGATGCTTACGATCACCGTATGCTCGCCGACGATTTTTCCGTCGGATATACTAAGGATATTTTCCAACAGTCCGACAAGGCTTATCAGCATAATGGCGACCGAAAAAGCGAAATTGTTTTTGGTATTTACCTTTTCTTTAAAAATTCCCCCCAGGATCCCACCGAGGAAAATGGAACATGCATCAACGATAAACCCCATTATCACACACCGACCTTTTTGTAATACCTTCCTATTATAGCACAATTCAAGGTCAATGGAAAATACAAAAAAACTATGGTTCACAAACCAAAAAGGCTTGTTTCACTCTTTGCGAAGCAAGCCTTTTTTGCTTTATGCGATACGATCCCCTGTGGGAAGACCTACTTGTTTTTCCGAAAAATGAAAAATTTGCTGACGAAATAGTTAAGGAGAAGAACGACCACCTCGCAAACGGCGCGCACGGGGATCGCGGGCAGAGAGAGAAGGGTCGAAAAGATAAGCAGCAAAAGCTCTTGCACCCCAAGGGTTGAAAGCCGCCCCGCGTAAAAGGAGAGAAGCTGCAAAAGGAAGTGGCCGCCCCCCGCTTCCTCGGCCGTAAAAACCCAGCGGCGGTTGGTGAAAAAGGCAAAAAGGACCGCTATCACCCAAGCCGCGATATTGGCGGGATGCTCGTTCCACAAAAGAAGCGAATGGAAGAAGAGAAAGCTCCCCCAGCTGACGGCGGTTGTCAGTACGCCGAAAAAGAGATAAAGCAACCCCTCGCGGTGGCTTTCAAAAAAGGGCGAAAGCTTACGAAAGGGGCGAAGCGAAAGAATTTTATCGAAGATATCCGCCCTTCTTTCGGGGGGGCGGCGGTCGTTTTCGGGCATAAAAGGCACTCCTTTTTTCTTACGGCATTTATTATAGCATAAGGCGAGAGGGAAGTCAAGAAAGGCTTTCTTCCTTCAAAGCGTGGCGAAGCGAAAAGACATAACCACCGGCACGGCCGATGGTTATGTCCATATTTTTTTAAGAAGGGAAGGGCGACTTGACAAGCCTGTCTTTTTATGGTAAAAAAGAGATAAAAAAGACGAAAGGTGACGAAATATGAATCCACCCAAAAGCCGCGCGGGAGCCCTCTTGGTTATCGCGGCTGTTTACGTTGCGGCATCGGCCGTCGGTCTCCTTCTTTACCGCGCCCTGCCGTATTCGATCTATATCAATCTTCTTTTGGCCGACGTTGGGGCTACGGCCTTTGTTTTTCTTTTCAGCCTGCTTTTTGGTAACGCCTCGGTCTATGACCCGTATTGGAGCGTGCAGCCCATCGTGATCGGCGGCTTTTTCGCCCTTTCCTACGGCTTTACCCCCTTTTCGCTTGCGGTCTTTCTCACCGTTTGCATCTGGGGCGTTCGCTTAACGGCGAACTGGATCTGCGAGTTTAAAAGCTTTGCGTACGAGGATTGGCGCTATCGCCGGCTGCGGGAAAACACCGGCGCCTTTTATCCGCTTGTCAATTTCTTCGGTATCCATCTGGTGCCGACCCTCGTCGTTTACGCCGCCGTTTTGCCGATGGTGTACGCGATCACGGGTCAGATAGAAGCCCCGTTTTACGTGTCGCTTCTTCTTTTGCTGTCGCTTATCGCCGTCCTTTTGCAGACGGTTTCGGATATTGAGATGAAGCGCTACCGCAAGACCCGCCCGACCCCCTTTATGCGAGAGGGGCTTTGGAAATACGCGCGCCACCCCAACTACCTTGGCGAGATCCTGATGTGGTGGGGCGTGGGGCTTTCGGTCTTTGCGGCGACGGGCGCCCCCAATCTTTTGCTCGGCGCCCTGCTTAATACCCTGCTTTTCCTTTTTATCAGCATCCCCTTGGCCGATGGGCGGCAATCCAAGAAAGAGGGCTTTGCCGAATACAAAAGCGAAACGCGTGCCCTGTTTCCGATCTATAAGAGAAGGAGATAATCTGAAAAGAGCCCTAAAGGGCTCTTTCGTTTTGCCCTCGGCGCTTGCTTTCTAAAGCAAAAGGTGGTATAC
>JAZRFI010000079.1:0-15489 GCA_045661285.1 Eubacteriales bacterium
AAGGCGCATCCGCGTGAAGGATCAAAGGTCCTTATCGCCTTGATAAGCCCGAGATTTCCAAGCTCGATAAGATCCTCGTAATCGGTCCCCCGCCCGCAAAAGCGCAGGGCGATCCCCCGAACCAGACCACCGTTGAGGCGAACCAATTCCTCGGTCGCCTTCTTGTCCCCTTCGCGCGATCGAAGCAAAAGAGGAAGATTCTCACTGAATTTTGTTTTTTCCATTTATATAATTTACGAGAGGCGCTTTTTCATAATAACCCTTGTTCCCTTGCCGATCCGGCTGCTGACGAAGAGACGGTCGGTAAAGGTCTCCATAACCGAAAAGCCCATGCCGCTTCTTTCTCCGTCGGTATTGGTGGTATACAGGGGCTGGCGCGCCAATTCAACGTCGGGGATCCCGCATCCACGGTCCCGAATCATGACCGTAACGCTTCTGTCTTCGAAAAGGGTCACCGATATGTAAATAAATCCCGCTTGCCCGCGATAGCCGTGTACGATACAGTTGGTGACCGCCTCGGAGACCGCGCATTTCAGATCGGCCACCTCCTCGATCGTGGGGTCAAGCTGGGCAACGAAGGCGCCGATAATGGCGCGCGATACCGCCTCGTTGGCGGAAAGGGCGGGAAGAGTGAGCTTTAATTCGTTTGTTTTCTTGGCTTTCATATTCTTCTCCTTTATACTTCTACGGTAAGATTTTTAAGGCGGCCTACCCCCGCGATGCTGAGGATCTTTTTTACGCGCGGGGAAGGGCTTTGCAGGGATACGGGGATCCCAAGCTCTTGGCAAAGCGCGCATCGCCCAAGGATCAGCCCTAACCCGGCGCTGTCCATAAAGGCCACGTTGGAAAGGTCAAGGATGAGGGTCGCGGGATGATATTTAAAAAGAGAAGCGTCGATGGCCTCTCTTGCCCCCTTGGCGCTGTGATGGTCTATCTCGCCCGATAGGCGCGCGGTAAGGGTTTCCCCCTTGCGTGTAAATTCCACGAAAAGATTTTCCTTCGTCATACGTTTCCTCCTTTTTTTGGCAAATTCATTGTAGCAAGGAAAGGGGGAATATTTTGTCGCAGCGTGACGACGGGGAAAAAAAGGTGAAAAATTCATAAATTCTTTGAAATTTTCGGCGTTTTTTTCAAGAGAAGGGCGGCGCTTGTGTGCAGATTGCGGTATTTTGCCCGTTCGCTTACGAAATGCTTGACTTTTTCGGGGTAATATGTTATATTAAGTTGTATTGTTATGAATTAATAACACGTAAAACCTTACATGAATGGAGCAAAGCGGAAAATGAGAAACACGTTACGGTTCGTACTTGTCCTTGCGGCGATCCTTTCGCTTGGACTTTTGCTCGCATCCTGCGGCGACGATCCTGCCACCACCACGACGGCGGCAACGACCACCACTGCATCCGGTGCGGCAACGACGACTGCCCCCGTCACCACGGCGGCGGTAACCTACAAAGTAACCTTTAAGGCCCAGACCCTTGTGGACGGACAGCTCAGTAACACCTATGAAACGGTGGGCGAGGCTACCTTCAGCGAGGGCGACACCTCGGTGGTTGAGCCGGCCTGCCCCCAGATCGACGGGTTTATTGTCGAATGGGATTCCTATACTCTCGGTTCGAGAAATATCACCGTCAACGCGGTCTACACCTCGCTTGAAAAGGGGACCGACGGGTTGAGCTTCGCGCTCGTTACGCCCGCGGTGGGCACCCCGTACCTTGAGGTCATCGGTTACAGCGGAAGGGCCGAGCGTAAGACGGTCGTTATCCCCGCGACCTATTCGATGAAGAACGCCTCTAACCAGACCGTTTCGTATCCGGTTAAGGCGATTGCCGACCAAGCCTTCCACGATCACCCCATGCAAGAGATCCGCTTTATGGGTGAGATCGTGTCGATCGGCGACCTGGCCTTCTCCGGCTGTGAAAACCTTCTTTCGATCACGATTCCTTCGATCAATCTGATCGGTGACTACGCCTTCTTCGAGTGTAAGTCGCTTTCTTCGATCGTGATCCCCGATTCGGTTGGTGAGATCGGGCTTGCGGCTTTTGCCAATTGCTACGCCCTTGAAAGCGTTGTGATCGGCTCGGGTGTTACGAAGATCGGCGAAAGCGCCTTCGCTGCCTGCCATAGCCTTACCGCGATTACGATCCCCGCTTCGGTACGTACGATTGATAACCGCGCTTTCCTCGGCTGCTCTGAGCTTTCGACGCTTACGGCGCTTGGCGCCCCCACGCTTGGCAGTAACGCCTTCGTCGGTTGTGTCAATATCAGAGAGGCTACCGTTCCCGCGGGTTGGCTTTACGAGATCTCCAAGGCGAACCTTCTTTCTCTTACGGTAACCTCCGGTATCTCGCTTCTTGACGGCGCGCTTTCCGATGCGCCTCTGCTTGAAACGCTTTCTCTCCCCGCTTCGCTTAATAATATCGGTTCTCTCGCCTTCTACGGCTGTTATTCGCTTCGCACCGTAACGGTGAATGCCGAAAATACGGCGTTCTGCGTAGACGGTGGCTTCCTTTACAGCAAGGATCTTACCAAGCTGTATCTTGTCCCCGCTATGACCGAGGGGGTCGTAGCCCTAAAGGATAGCGTTACGGTGATCGCAGACGGCGCTCTCGCTTATTGCGCCTATATGACGGCCGTTTCGATTCCCACCGGCCTTGAAGAGGTTGGAAAATCCGCCTTTGAGGGCTGTGCGGCTCTTCTTGAGATCACCCTGCCGAACGGTACGCTTTCGGTTGGCGACGGCGCTTTTGCCGGTTGCACGCTTCTTGATAAGGTAACGCTTCCCAACACGCTTGTAACGGTTGGTGACGGTATTCTTTCCGGTTGTACGGCCGTTAGCGAGGCGTCGGTTCCCGCCAACGTTGCCTTGGCGCTTGAAAAGGGAAATCTTCGCAAGCTGACTGTTACCGCCGGTTCCTTCATCGGCGTTAAGGCCTTCTACAACTGCGAAAACCTGGAAGAGATCATCTTGGCCGATTCGATTACCACCATCGGCGCCAACGCCTTTACGGGTACGGCGTATTACAACGATCCCGCGAACTGGACAACGGTCGGGGCAGGAGAGCTTCTGTACATCGGTAACCACCTGATCGCCGCTACGAATATCAGCGGGGAATGCACGGTGCGTGAAGGCGTTTTAACGGTTGCCGCCTCTGCCTTTGCGGGCAACACCGAAATGACCTCGATCGTTCTTCCCGAAACCGTCGTAAGCATCGGAAAAGAAGCCTTCAAGAATTGTGTTTCGGTAAGCGCCGCCACGGTTCCCGCCTCGGCCCTTTCCTCGATGCCCCTTACCGCGCTTACCTCGCTGACCATCGTCGGCGGCGCGATCCCCGAAAACGCCTTTGCCGGCTGTACGGCTCTTGCCAATATTACCCTCGGTAGCGGGGTTACCGCTATCGGCGAAAACGCCTTTAACGATACCGCTTATTATAAGAACGCCTCGATGTGGACCGACAGCGGAAAGACGCTTTACATCAACGATTGCCTGATCGTCGTTAAGAGCGAGATGAGCGGCAGCTATACCGTCAGAGAAAACACCGCGCTCATTGCCAACGGCGCTTTCGCCGGCAATACCGCTCTTACCGCGGTCAGCTTCCCCACAAGCCTTAAATACGTCGGCAACGGTGCTTTCCTCGGTTGCAGCGAGATCGAAGCCCTCACCTTGCCCGAAGGTCTTGCCTCGGTTGGCAATAACGCCTTCCAAGGATGTAGCTCGGTCTCCTCGGTCAACATTCCCGAAAACGTCGTGATCGGAAAGGAAGCCTTCCGCGGTTGCTCGGCGATCCAAACGCTTCTTGTTCCCACCAGCGTTACGGCTATCGGTGAAAACGCGTTTGCCGATTGCACCGCGCTTCGTACGATCAGTATTCCCGCCGCGGTCGTTTCTTCAATCCATAAGGAATTCCTTGAAACCGTCACCATCACGAGCGGTACGGTGCTGGAAAAGGATGCCTTCAAAAACAGCTTGAACCTTGCTTCGATCACCCTGCCCGAAACGCTTGAGAGCATTGGCGACGGCGCCTTTGCCGGTTGCGCGACTCTTACGAATATCGAGCTTCCCGTCTCGCTTTCTACGCTTGGCAAGGGCGTCTTTGCCGGTTGCTCCGCTTTGACGAGCGTGTCGCTGGCCGCCGGAAACGAATCCTTTGTTTCCGAAGATGGGGTTCTTTATAACCTTGATAAAACGACGGTTCTCGTCGTACCTGCACAGAAGACTGCGTTCACCATTCCCGCAAGCGTTACGAAGATCGATAACTACGCCTTTGCGAACGGTCTGTTGACGGGTATCGTGATTCCCGATACGGTCACCTCGATCGGCGCCGGCGCCTTCAGCGATTGCGCGGCGCTGGAAAGCTTAACGCTTCCCGCCTCGATCGGCAGACTGGATAACAGCGTGTTCGTGGGCTGCACGGCCTTGGAAAGCGTAACGGCGCCTACCCTGGCTTTGAACTCCAACTTCGTATCGATCGTGAAGGATTCGCTCGTAGAGCTGCACATCAACGGCGGTAACGGAACCGCGAACTTCACCACCAACTTCTCCTCTTGCACGAAGCTTGCGAAGCTGACGGTTGATGCTTCGGTTAATAACGGCTTCCACGCGAACGCCTTCGGTTCGTGCGCTTCCTTGCGTGAGGCCAACGTTACCGTAAAGGCTTCGTTGAACCTGCCCGCGACGGTTGAAAAGCTGACGATCAACAGCGGAACGATTGACGCTGCTGCCGTTAACGCCCTTAACCGCAAGACCTCTCTTACCTCGGTCGTGATCGGGGAAGACGTAACGGTTAGCGGAAGCGGTCTGTTTGACAACGTTTCGAGTCTTACCGCGATCTTCTGCGAAGGTGAAAAGCCCGCTGATTGGAATACCAATAAGTGGACTGCTAAGAACGTCTACTTCGCCGGAGAATGGAGCGTTGTTGCGGGTGTCCCCACCCCGAGCGTCGCCCCGTAAGCCTGAAAGAAAAAACGCGAGATTTATTCTCGCGTTTTTTCTTTTTTCGGTTTTTTGCGCATTTTCTTACTTGGCGGCTCTCGAAGCGGTAAAAGAACACCGTTCGAAAAAACAGCTTCCCGACTTACGCTCTCCTTTACGATGCGACCCCGAGTGGCCAGGGTAAGACGTCTTTCACAAAGGATCGCGTCTTCTTTTTCTTGCTTACAAGCGGCGGTCAGGGTAAGATGGTACGCTCCCTTTTTTCTGCCGTTTCCGTCCCCGCCTTGTGAAAGAAGCGCGGGGTAAAGCTTTTCTTCGGCGATCTTGATAAGCTCCTCTTCCAACTCCCGATAAAAGGTGTTGATCCTTTCACAAGGCTGTTCCTCTCCTGTCAGGTGAGGCAGCTTGATCGAAAGAAGGAGAAGAGGCGTAGCCCCCTTTTTGTAGATCCTTTGAAAAATTCGATAGGTAAAATCCATAAGCTCCTCCTTTATCTATATATGATGATAAAGGAAGAAAAATACAAAAAACCGCCCGCGGCATCTTTTAAAAGGGAAGCCGCAGGCGGTCATCTTTTATTCGAAGGCGGCAAGATACGCCTTCTGCTCTTCGGTAAGGCAATCGATCGAAAGACCCATACCCGAAAGCTTTTGCTGCGCGACCGCCTTATCGATCTCGGCGGGAACGCGGTATACGCGGGGGGAAAGCTTGCCTTGATTTTGGGCAAGATATTCAAGGCACTTGGCTTGAATGGCAAAGCTCATATCCATGATCTCGGCGGGATGCCCGTTTCCGGCGGCGAGATTGACCAGCCGCCCCTCGGCGAGGAGATTTAAGATGCGCCCGTCCTTTTGGCGGTATCCCATAATATTCGGCTTGCGCTCAAATACCTCAACGGCATCTTTAGAAAGATCCTCCTTGTTGATCTCAACGTCAAAATGACCCGAGTTGGCTAAAAGAACACCGTCCTTCATTTGGTCGAAATGCTTTTTCGTCAGCACGTCGCGGCAGCCGGTCAGCGTGATAAAGAGATCGCCAAGCGGCGCGGCCGCATCCATCGGCATGACCGAAAAGCCATCCATTGCCGCCTCGATCGCCTTAACGGGATCGACCTCGGTAACGATGACGATCGCGCCCATACCGCGCGCGCGCATCGCAACCCCCTTGCCGCACCAGCCGTAGCCGGCAATAACCGTTACCTTGCCTGCCAAAACGAGGTTGGTGGTGTTCATAATGCCGTCAAGCGTCGATTGCCCGGTTCCGTAGCGGTTGTCAAACAGATGCTTGCAATCGGCGTCGTTTACGTCGAACATGGGGAAAGACAGCTCGCCCGAGGCTTCTCTTGCCAAAAGGCGGTGGATCCCCGTCGTCGTTTCCTCGGCGCCGCCGATCAGACAGTCGGCGTATTCCTTGGCTTCTCCGTGGAGAAGAGAGGTGAGATCCCCCCCGTCGTCGATCATCAGATGAGGGTGGCAGGAGAGAACCGAAAGAAGATGCTGCTTGTATTCCTCTTCGCTAACCCCGTGGCGCGCAAAAACCTCTACGCCGTAGGTGGAAAGCGCGGCCGCCACGTCGTCTTGGGTGGATAACGGGTTACAGCCCGTAGCGTACACCTCGGCGCCGCCGTCCTTTAAGACGGTGGCAAGATACGCCGTCTTGGCCTCTAAATGGATCGAGGTGGCGATCCGCATACCGGCAAACGGTTTTCTTTTCATAAAATCCTCTCGGATCGAAGAAAGAACCGGCATGTACGAGCGTACCCAATCGATCTTCTCCTGCCCGTGGGGGGCAAGCTTGATGTCTTTGATGTCCATGAAATAAGCACCTCTTTATGGTTATTTTGTAAAGCTTACTTTTCAAACTGTCAAAATAAGCAATTTTGCATATACTGATGGGGTAAGGCTTATAGCCCTTACCGGTCTATGGGAGGAACTATGCTTGTTATAAAGAATTACAATCGGGAAAGGGCGCGCAGCTACGCTTCCGCGTGGGCCTTTTCCCGCAATCCGCTCTTCTCCGATTTTTCGGGTATTGGCGGAGATTGCACCAATTTCGTTTCACAATGCGTGTATGCGGGCTCTTGCCGCATGAACTTTACCCCGATCTACGGGTGGTATTATCTGGATGCGAACGATCGCACCGCGTCCTTTACGGGGGTCGAATACTTTTACGATTTTCTTCTTTCCAACGAGGGGGAGGGCCCCTTCGGGCGGGAGGTAAATTCCGACGAGTGTGAAGTGGGGGACGTCATTCAGCTTGGAAAGGAAGGGGGGCGCTATTACCATACGCTCCTCGTCGTTGGCAAGGAGGGGGAGGATTTTTTGGTTGCCGCCCACTCGGAGGACGCCTATAACCGAAGGCTTTCGGATTATACCTTTGATCGCGCCCGCTTTTTGCATATCGAGGGGATACGTGTGGAAGTCGCGGTACGGGAGGATTGCTACCTACCGCTTCTTCGGGGCGAGGCACTTCTCATCGGGGGCAGCGGCGTCGGTCTGCCGATCGAGCCCCCGGGGGAGGTATCGCCAAGCGAGCCGCCCGCGGGCGATAGACCTACGCCCGAAGAGCAGGGGTAACCTTATAGGATCAGCTCGTAAAGCGAAAGAAGCTCTTCTTCGATCTGTTGCTTTTCCTCACTGAGGGCTGCGGCGCGGATATAATCGCTGGCCGCCTCGCCAAATAACTCTTCATCAATTTCCGAAAGGCGCGCTTCTAAAAGCGGCGCCTTTTTCTTTGCGGCCTCCACCTTTCGCTCGGCGGCGCGGCGCTCGGCGTCCCTTTTGCGCTTTTCCTCATAGCTTTCGCGGCGCTTTTGCTTTTCTTCGTCCTCCTTCTTTTCGGGCGGGGGGCATTCGGCGCGGCTTTCTTGGCGAAGCGCAAGATAAGCGGCGTACGGATTTTCGTTTCCGAAAAGCGGATAATCCTTGGCGCCCTCGGGCGAAAGCTCAATGATGCGGGTCGATAGGGTATCGATGAAATAACGGTCGTGCGATACCGCGAGTATGGTCCCCGGGAAGGCAAGAAGCGCCTCCTCCAAGGCCTCGCGCGAGCCAATAACAAGGTGGTTGGTCGGCTCGGCCAAGATCAACAGATTCGTCTTTTTTAAGATCAGCTTACAAAGGGTCAGCCGCGCACGCTCGCCACCCGAAAGCTCGGCAATCTTTTTTTCGATATCCTCTGCAAAAAAGAGAAAGCGGGCAAGAGAAGAGCGGATCTCCTCGTTCTTCATCGCGGGATAGGTATCGGCGATCTCCTCAAAAACGGTTTTTCCCTCGGAGAAGAGGCGGTTTTCCTGGTCGAAATACCCGATCTCCACGTTATAGCCGAACTCGATCTTTCCCTCTTTTTTGGGAAGCGTTCCGATAAGCAGCTTCATAAGCGTTGATTTTCCGCACCCGTTATCTCCGACGAACAGGATCTTCTCTCCCTTGCGTACGAAGAAGGAAAGGTTATGAAGAAGCGGCTTTTCCCCGTAGGAGAAGGAAAGGTTTTTGACCGTAAGCACGTCGTTGCCCGATTCCTCTCCCGAAAAGGAAAGACGAATGGTTCGCTCGGGTCCCTTTACCTTTTCCACCTTTTCCATGCGGTCAAGCTGCTTTTGCTTAGAGCGAATGGTGACGAAATTGTGCTCCATACCGCACTTTCGCTGAAAGGCGATATTCTTTTCGATCTTCTCGATCTCCTTTTGCTGTTCCTTATAGCGCTTGGTCTGCGAGGCAATCTCCTCGGCCTCAAGAAGACGCGCTTTGCTGTAATTGCCGGGGAAGAGCCGCGCGTGGTTTCTCTCGAGCTTTAAGGTCTTATTGGTAACGCGATCGAGGAAATAACGGTCGTGCGAGATAAGCAGAACCGTTTTCTTATAGCCCGCCAAAAATTCCTCTAACCACGAAAGCGCGTCGGCATCCAGATGGTTGGTTGGCTCGTCCAGAAACAGAATATCGGGCTCGCTGATAAGCAGACGGCAAAGAGAAAGGCGCGTAGCCTGCCCGCCCGAAAGATCGGAAATCGGCAAGGAAAGCTCGCTTTCCCGAAAGCCCATACGAAGAAGCATCGCGCGGCAACGCCCGCGGACCTCGGCTCCGCCCCCCTCGGCATAGCGGCGATGCGCCGCCTCCAAGGCGGAAGAAAGCGAAGCAATTCTTTTTTCGTCTGTAGGCGAAGTGCTTTGCAGCTCTTCGGAAAGGGTCGCGATCTCGTCCTCCAGCCCCAAAATATCGGTAAAGGCCTCGTACATAACCGAAAGCGGGGTCTTGTCCGAGGATTTGGCGAAAAGGGCGGTGTTTTGCGAAAGATAGCCAACACTCTTTCCCTTGGCTAAATAGACCTGCCCGCCGTCGGGCGCAAGCTCCGAAAGCAAAAGGCGGAACAGCGTGGTCTTGCCGGCGCCGTTTGAGCCGATGATACCGAGCTTATCCCCCTCGTTAACCGAAAAAGAGACCCCGTCGAGAATTTTGTTCTCACCGAAGGAAAGAGAGAGGTTCGAGGCGGATAAGATGACCATAAATAACTCCGGGTAGTAAGAATTTACAAAAAAGCCGTTTACGGCTTTTCTGTATCAAGAATGGATAATAGCTTACTGAATTCTTCGGGGAGAGGGCTTTCAAAGGAAACCTTCTCCTTCGTCGTGGGGTGAATAAAGGAAAGGCGAACGGCGTGCAGGCATTGCCCCGAAAGAAGGCGTGCGTGCTTTTTTTCAAAGGCGGTCTTGCCGCCGCCGTATACCGTGTCGCCAAGAAGCGGGTGCCCCAGGTGCGACATATGCACGCGGATCTGGTGGGTGCGCCCGGTTTCCAGACGAAGCGACAGATAGCTGATGCCCGAAAAGCGGGAGAGTACCGTATAATGCGTAACGGCGTTTCGCGCCTTGCCGCCGTCGCAAAGAACGGCCATGCGCTTACGGTCGGTGGGGTGGCGCCCGATCGGCAGATCGACGGTGCCGCCGTCGCCGGAAAAGCCACCCGTGACCAAGGCGCGGTATTCACGCTCAATGCCGTGATGCTCTAATTGCGAAGCCAAGCCGCGGTGGGCGGCGTCGTTCTTAGCCACCACCAAAAGCCCGCTTGTGTCTTTATCAATGCGATGCACGATGCCGGGGCGTAAGACGCCCCCAATGCCCGAAAGCTGCCCCTTGCAGCGATAAAGAAGGGCATTGACGAGCGTGCCGCTCTCGTTTCCGGGGGCGGGATGCACCACCATCCCCTTCGGTTTGTCGATCACCAAAAGATCGGCATCCTCGTAAACAACGTTGAGAGGGATATCCTCGGGTAAGGCCAAGGGCTCAGTCGGTTCGCTCGGGGTAAAGACGATCTCGTCGCCCGCCTTCACGGTGTAGCTGCGGCGTACGGCCTTTCCGTTGACCGATACCGCCCCCTCCTCGATCGCCTTGGAGCAGGACGAACGGGAAAGCCCGCTTTTCTCCGAGAGAAAGCTGTCTAAACGGCCGAGGTTATCGTTTTCATCCGCCAAGAGAATCATCGTTTTTCTCCTGATTTGGAAGTGAGGCTTCCGCCTTTTGCGCCTTCGCCGCCTTGATCTCATCCAAAAGAACCGATAGGAAGAAAAGCGCCGCCCCCACGCAAACGAAGCTGTCCGCCCCGTTGAAGATGGCAAAATCAATAAGGGTAAAGTCGATAAAATCAATGACCTCGCCAAGGGCGATACGGTCGATCATATTCCCAACGCCCCCCGAAAGGATCATCGAAAGCGAGGTAAGATATAAGGGGCTTTGGTTCTTGGTGTAAAAAAGATAAATACCGACCGCGACGATCGTCACGCTCGAAAGGACCAAAAAGACCCAACGATGCTCAGCCAGCATCCCAAAGGCCGCGCCGCGGTTGCGGATGTAGGTGATATGAATGACGTCTTTAATGATCGGGATTGATTGGTGCAGCGTCATATACGTAACCACCAGCCATTTCGTCAGCTGGTCAAGCGCGATCCCCAGAACGAAAACAAGGGGGCAGATCCATTTTACCGAAAGCGATTTTTTACTCATACAAAGCCTCTTTACGCAAAGATTGAAGAAAGGATCGAAAGAAGGATAAAGGTGATAAGAAAGGATAGATCGATGGGCGAGCGGCGCGAAAACTCAAACCGATCCATAAAGCGCCGTACGGGGGAAACGAAAAACTCTGTCACCGTATAAAGAAAACGGCGGATTGGCCCCTCTTCGCCCGAGGGGGGGAACCACGAGAGAATGGCGGTGATAAACATACAAAGCTGCACCGCCTCCAAAACGAGAAAAACAGTGCTTTTCAGCACGGCTAAAACGATCATTCAAGCACCTCTTTTTATTCGGCCTCGGTGGAAAAGAGCGAGGAAAGGGGGCTTTGCCCTTTTTCGGGGGCATCGCCAAGCCCCAGCGTTTCGGCCTCGGAAAGCGTAACGCTGCCGGGGGTGAGGATAAAGGTCGTGTTGCCGGCGATCTTTTTCATACCGCCGTCAAGCGAATAGACGACGCCGCTGATAAAATCAAGCAGATGCCGAAGCTCGTCCCGCTCGACCTTCTCTACATTCATAACCACCGTGTTCCCCGCCAAAAGCTCGTCGGCAATAAGCGGCGCGTCGGCAAATTTCTCGGGGCGCATCACCTTTAAGCTGATGCTCGGCTTGGTTTGTTTTTCGCTTTCATAAGACGCCGCTTGACGGGGGGCGTTACCCTTACGGAAAAAAGACATAGTAGACTCCTTTCAGTTCTTCTTTTCAAAAAGTGTTCTTCCCACGCGAACGAGGGTCGAGCCCTCCTCGGCGGCCACCTCGTAGCTATGGCTCATCCCCATAGAAAGGATAGGCTCTTCGGTGGCGAAAAGCCCTTCTTGCTTCGCTTCCTCCCAAAGGGCACGCGTTAAGCGGAAAAAGGGACGGTATTCCTCAGGGTCATCACAGTCGGGCCCCATGGTCATCAGCCCTACGGGGGCAACGTGGGGAAGGGCGCGAAGCGAACGTACAAAGGGGAGAACCTCCTCGGGCATAAGCCCGCCCTTAGCCTCCTCGCGGCCGCTGTTTACCTCGATCAGAACCGGGACGGTAACCTCTCTTTTTGCCCCCAGCCGCTCGATCTCAGCCGCCAATTTTTCGGAATCCAGCGATTGGATCAGCGCGGCGCTTCCCACCACGTACTTGACCTTGTTGGTCTGTAACGAGCCAATGAGATGCACCTCGGTATCCTTTTGCATCTCGCAAACGATCGAGAAGCGTTCGCGAAACAGCTGGGCGCGGTTTTCCCCGATCGCCTCAACCCCAAAGGAGAGAAGCGCCCTTACCTCCTCGTCGGTCGCGCTTTTGGTAACCGCGAGAAGCTTCGGGGTCTTATTGCCGCCCCGCTTGGCGGCCGCCTCTAAATTCGACCTTACCCTTGCGAGATTTTCTTCTATATAGCCGTACGTATTTTCCATGGAAGCATCCCTTAATCAATATTTTACTATTATACAGTATAACACAAGATACGGGCGATTGCAAGGCTTGCTTGAAAATGGGGGGAGCTTTTTCCCGAAAATTCGAAAAAGCCCTTGCGGTAAGGCGAAAAATATGCTACAATACAAAGAAGAAATATGAGGTGGCGTATGGAAGAAAAAATCATACAGGCAAGTCTGCCTTCCCTGGCGGCTCTTGCGTATTTAGGCGATGCCGTGCATAGCCTTGATATGCGGCGGCGCGCCGTTGCGCGCGGCTTTTCAAGATCCGAAGAGCTGCATCGCTTTGTAACCGAATACGTGAACGCGGCAGCCCAGGCCCATATGCTTCTTTCGATCGAGCCCTTGCTTGACGAAGACGAGAGGGCGACCGTCCGCCGCGCCGCCAATTCCCACCATCTGCAGCGCCCCAAGCATATGAAGATCGCCGAATATCGGCGCGCCACGGGCTTTGAGGCCCTTTTGGGGATGCTTTCCTTTCTGAAACGGGAAGCGCGCCTTGCGCTCTTGCTTGACGCCGCTTACGAAAACTATACCAACCGAAAAGAGGACGAAAAACGTGATCCAGAAGATTAAAGGAACCATGGATATTTTACCCGAGCAGACCCCGCTGTTTCGGTATATCGAGCAGACGATGCGCGAGGAAGCAGAGCGCTACGGGTACGGCGAGATCCGCACCCCCACCTTTGAAAACACCGCCCTTTTCGTTCGCGGCGTAGGCGATACCACCGACGTTGTGCAAAAGGAAATGTATACCTTTGCCGACCGTGACGAGGGGCGTTCCATCTCGCTTCGTCCCGAAGGGACGGCTTCGGTCGTGCGTGCCCTTTTGGAGAACGGCCGTCACGTGGGCGCGATGCCGCAGAAATTCTATTACATCATCAACTGCTTCCGCCACGAGGCCCCTCAGGCGGGCAGAAGCCGTGAGTTCTTCCAGTTCGGGGTCGAGTGCTTCGGGGCCGAATCCCCGTCGGCCGACGCCAACGCCATCGCCCTTGCCGCCTCGGTTCTTCGCCGCTTGGGTCTTACCGACGTTAAGCTGCATCTGAATTCGATCGGCTGCAAGTGCTGCCGCCCCGCCTACCGCGCGGCTCTCGTTGAATATTACGAGGGGGAAAAGGAAACGCTTTGCGATACCTGTAAAAACCGCTTGGCGCAAAATCCGCTTCGCTTGCTTGACTGTAAAAATCCCCCCTGCGCCGCGTTAGCCAAATCCGCCCCCCGCACGGTGGACTATCTCTGTGACGATTGCCGCGCCCACTTTGATACGCTTTGCAAAATGCTCGACGGCATGGGCATTTCCTATACCGTCGACCCCGGCATCGTACGCGGGCTTGACTATTATACCCGCACCGTCTTTGAATTTATCGCCGAGGGCATCGCCGCCCAAAGCACCGTCTGTGGCGGCGGCCGTTACGACGGGCTTGTCGAATCGCTGGGCGGCCCGGCTCTGCCCGGTATCGGCTTCGGTATGGGCATCACCCGCGTCATCATGGCGATGGAGAAGGCGGGCACCGCCAATATCCCGATTCCCGCCCCGAAGATCTATCTTGCCCCGCTTGGGGAAGAGGCGCAGCTTTACGCCGCCGCCCTTGCCGAGCGGCTTCGCCAAAACGGGGTGAGCGTTGAGCTTGATATGATGCAAAGAAGCTTAAAGGCCCAGATGAAATACGCCGGCAAGATCGGCGCCGCCTATACCCTCATCTTTGGGGAAGACGAGGTCAAGGCTGGTAAAGCACAGCTCCGCAACATGCAAGGCGGCACGCAAGAAGAGGTCGAGCTTGCAACGTTTTCTTTACAGTAATGCCGATTTTTGTTGAAGAGGGAAGCCCTAAAACGCTTGATGGGCGCAGCGAAGCCGAGCTTTCGGCCTATGCGTATTTAGATGCGCTGGGGGTCTCCTATACCCGCGCCGATCACGAGGCGGCCGCCACGATGGAGGATTGCGCGAGCATCGGGCGGGCGCTTGATTGCCACGTTTGCAAAAATCTGTTTTTAACCAATCGGCAGGGTACGGCCTTTTATCTGCTTCTTATGCCCGCCGATAAGCCCTTTAAGACCAAGGAGCTTTCCTCTCAGATCAATTCGGCGCGGCTTTCCTTTGCTTCGCCCGAAAGGATGAAGGAATTGCTGGGTACCTACCCCGGCGCCGCCACCGTCCTTGGGCTGATGCACGATAAGGAAAAAGAGGTTTCGCTTCTTATCGACGAGGATCTTCTTAGGGAGCCCTATCTTGGTGTCCACCCGCTTGTGAATACCTCGATGCTTCGTATCGAAACTAAAGCCCTTCTTTCACTCTTTCTTAAAAAGACGGGGCATAGCTACCGCACGGTGCATCTTGTCGGCATAGAGTGAATTTTCACAAAACGCTTGACAAGACCCCGTAAACATGTTATAGTAAATTTAATTTAATAAAGACGTTGACGAAAGAGGACGGGGTAAGTACCCGTACAGAGAGTCGGGGTAGCTGAAAACCGATCGGGAAGGGGCCCTTCGTCTATGGCTTTCCGAGTCGGGGCGGTGATAGGTAATCGTCCCCGCGATGGTGCGGCGTTACGGCACGCGACTTGTTTGAGTCGGTTAAGGGCGCGCCTTTGGCGCGAATTTGAGTGGTACCGCGGATTTTACAGTCCGTCTCAAAGCGAGACGGGCTTTTTGTATTCTTAGGAGGTTACTTATGCAACAACATCTTGATACCGTATGCGTACAGGGCGGATACCGCCCGAATAACGGCGAGCCCCGCCAGATCCCGATCGTGCAAAGCACGACCTTCCGATACGAGACCAGCGAGGATATGGGAAAGCTGTTTGATCTGGAGGCCTCGGGATATTTCTATTCCCGCTTGCAAAACCCCACCTGCGACACGGTCGCCGCAAAGATCTGCGCTCTTGAGGGGGGTACGGCCGCGATGCTGACCTCGTCGGGCCAGGCCGCCAACTTCTACGCCGTCTTTAACCTTGCCTCGTCGGGTGACCACGTAGTGGCTTCCTCGGCGCTCTACGGCGGTACCTATAACCTTTTCGCCGTCACCATGCGCCGTATGGGCATCGAATTTACCTTCGTTGCCCCCGATTGCAGCCGTGAAGAGCTTGACGCCGCCTTCCGCCCCAACACCAAGCTCGTGTTTGGGGAGACCATCGCCAA
>JAZRFI010000080.1:0-3742 GCA_045661285.1 Eubacteriales bacterium
TGGTCGCTCTGCGTCTGGAATGGGAACTCTTGTCTATGGCGAGGCCATAGACGTAGCTTTCATAGTCAACTTCTCCGCAAAAAAAGGACACCCGCATGGGTGTCGTTTTTTTGGCGGAGAAGAAGAGATTCGAACTCTTGAACCGCTTTTAACGGTTACACGATTTCCAGTCGTGCGCCCTCGACCAACTAGGCGACTTCTCCGTATTTGATTCGTCAATCGCTTGACCTTATGTAGTATATCACATCGTATTAAAAAATGCAAGCCCTTTTTTAAAAAAAGAAACGGAGAAGTTGTGCTTCCCCGCTTCTATTTGATTGTTTAGCGTTGCTTTGCGCAGCCGCAACCGCCTCCGGATCCGTTGCGCCCTTCATTTCCCAGCTCTTGGAGCGAAGGTGGGCAAAATTCGGATACAGGGAAGGCCATCTTGCGGAAAAGGCTGCACGGATCGTCTTCTTCGGTGGCGATGCATTCCTTGTCCGGTACGCAATAGTCGGCGGCGGTGATGAGATATTGGGCGGGCCGCTCGATACGAATGACCGAAAAGATACCGAGAGTGACGTATAAGCTGTTTTGCGAATCGTCGTCTACCAAAGAGCCGCAGACCGACGAGGAGATGCTACCGGGAATATCGGCGGCGCAGCAGCAGCAATACCCGCAGCAGCACCCCGGCTCTACCACCTTTGCGGAAAGAAGAACGGGATCAACGACCTCGACGACGCCGACGGGGACGTTGCTGGAGCGGTTATCGAAATTCCCGAGGTCGCAAGGGCCGACGTCAGGGCTGCTGCGATAGATCGAAACGTTGCCGACGCTGCCGTAAAGAATGACGCGTTTTTCAACGACGGCAACCCCCTCAAACTCTTGGTTACGGCCGATACCGATGCAGGCCTCCAGCGTTACCTTGATATAGAAACGAACGGTAACCTGATAAAAGCCACGGTTGAACTGTACCGGCTCGACACCCACGTAGGTCCAAAGGATCGAAGCTTTTTTCGTGCGGACGGAGGTCGTACGCCCGATGATCTCTTGGCCAAAGCTGCCAAGATAAACGCGTACGTCCTCGTAGCAATCACGGTCACGGCAGGAATCCAATACGCGGAAGGTATCGATACAGACGGTTTCGCGATCCGCGGAAGAGCCGCAAGGAATGGGCGAACCTCTATTATCAGACATTTGGTTATCCCCCTATAAAAAAATTACCGAGGCAAAGAGCGCCTCGATAATAGGGTATGCGAAAACATGAAACCTTGACTTATAGGAAAAAGAAAAGCCCCCAAAAAGGGGGCTTTCATTCAGCAGAATTGCTTGATCGATTCGGGAAGCTCTTCAGCTGCCATCGAGATGGTGGCGGTGAAGTTGATCTCGTGCTGTTTTACCAGCGCGTCTACCTTATTGATGAAATTCTCAAGCGCCTCGGCCGAGCCGCAGATGCGCAGGGTGGAATCCAGATAAATATCGGTAATATCGAAGTTGCTGGCAACGACGCCCGCGACGAAGCCGTACAACGCTTCAGCATCGGAAACCTTATAAGAATCGGTATCAACAAGGCGAGCCTTGTGAGTAATATCTTTATCAAGAGTCATGCCCTTTTCGATGCAAATGACGCATCCCTTCGAGCTGACGGCGGCCGCGTTCACCTGTTCGATGAGGGCCTTCGTTTTTCCGCTACCTTTTTTTCCAACGATGAGTTTAACCATACAAACATCCTCCTAAAAAGTATTAGGGTATCTCTACCTTAATAATACACTATTTTCAGCGAAATTGCAAGAGCGTTTTTGTGGTTTTTTACTTAAATATCCAATTTTTCCGCCAGTTTTTTCTGCTCGGCCTCGTATCCGGGCTTTCCAAGCAGGGCAAACATATTCTTTTTGTAGGCCTCGACCCCCGGTTGGTCAAAGGGGTTAACCCCCAAAAGGTACCCCGATATGGCGCAAGCGGCTTCAAAAAAGTAGATCAGCTCGCCAAGCGAATAGGCGCTTCGGTCGGGAAGGTTGATCACGATATTGGGAACGCCGCCGTCGCAGTGCGCCAAAAGCGTACCGAGCATCGCTTTTTTGTTGACGAAATCAAGCGTTTTTCCCGAAAGGAAGTTCAGCCCGTCAATATTGGCCTCGTCAGCAGGGATGGTAAAGCTCGCGCCGCAATCTTCGATATTGAGAACCGTTTCAAAAAGCGTGCGCTGCCCTTGCTGGATATATTGCCCCAGCGAATGAAGGTCAGTGGAGAAAATGACCGAATCGGGCAGAATACCCTTGTTGTCCTTCCCTTCGCTTTCGCCGTAAAGCTGCTTCCACCATTCATTGAAAAGAAGCGCGTAGGGCTCGTATCCCACGAGGATCTCAACGTTCTTTCCCTTGCGGTAAAGCGCGTTACGGATCGCCGCATATTGCATAGCGGGGTTTTCTTCCAAACTTTCGCTAAGGCAAAACGCGCGGGCATCGGCCGCCCCCTTCATCAGCGCGTCGATATCGATCCCCGCGACCGCGATCGGCAAAAGGCCGACAGCCGTCAGAACCGAATAGCGCCCGCCGACGTCGTCGGGGATCACGAAGGTCTCAAATCCGCTTTGATCGGCAAAGCTTTTCAACGTGCCCCGCGCCTTATCGGTGGTAACGAAGATGCGCTCTTTCGCGCCCTCTTCTCCGTATTTTTTATACATGAGGTCACGAAATACACGGAAAGCGACCGCGGTTTCGGTGGTGGTGCCCGATTTGCTGATAACGTTCAGGCAGATATCCTTTCCTTCGCAAAGCGTAAGCAGCTCGCAAAGGGCGGTCGTGCTGATGTTGTTACCCGAAAAATAAACGTCGGGCGTATCCTTGGGAAGGGCGTTGTAAAGCGGCGATTTAATGAATTCGATCACGGCTCTTGCGCCAAGGTAAGAGCCACCGATACCGAGAACGACGAGTACGTCGCAGCTGCTCTTTATTTTTTTTGCAGCAGCCTTGATGCGCGCAAATTCTTCTTTATCGTAATCAACGGGCAGATCGACCCATCCCAGAAAATCAGAACCGGCGCCGCTTTTGTTTTTGACCTTTTTTATGGCCGAAACCGAATCGGCCTCCAAGCAAGAAAGCTCGTGCGTGCCGAGAAATCCCTTTAAAAATTTTTTCTCAATCGAAATCGCCATTTTATGCTCCTTTTCGTTGCTTCTTTGCTTACATTATATATCGTTTTATTGAAACTTTCAAGCGAAAAAACTCAATTTGCGATGGGGCCTGTAAAAAATCCTTTCAAAAGCTTTTTAAAGATATCCCAATAGGAAATTTTTTCAATGTTTTCGACGGATATAATTTCCGCTTTCCCCAAAAGCTTACCGTTTAAAAAATATTCTGCGTATCCGACGGTATCACCGACTGCAATCGGCGCCGCGGCATAGGGCGGCAAGCTGATGATTTCCTCGACCCCCTTCTCTTCTCCCTTTTTCAATAAGACCGTGAAGCCCTTCTTTTTCACGGCAAGCGTATCCGAAAGGCCCCCTTTTACCGTAACGGCATCCAGCTCTCTTTCGGTGGATTCGTATAGCGTATAGTTCGCAAAGCCGTAGTCTAATAGTTTTTTCGCCTCGGCGTTCCGTACGTCACGGGTGGGAGAGCCCATGATGACGGCGATTAGATGTAAATCGTCACGCTTGGCGGTAGCACTGATGCAAAAGAGCGCCTTGGAGGTAGAGCCTGTCTTCAGACCCGTAGCCCCGGGATAGAAGCGAACCAGACGGTTGGTATTGGAAAGTGTGAAG
>JAZRFI010000081.1:0-1976 GCA_045661285.1 Eubacteriales bacterium
ATTATATAAATAGTTTTCGATTGAAAGAAGGAGGTGCCGCCATGAAAAGAACCTACCAGCCCAAGAAAAGACAAAGAAAAATGGAGCATGGCTTCCGTAAAAGAATGGCAACCGCTAACGGCAGAAAAGTTCTGAAAAGAAGACGCGCCAAAGGCAGAGCACAGCTTACCTATTAATCAGTGCGAACAAAAGCTCCGATACCCTCTGCGGCTTATCGGAGCTTTTGTTTAACCGAAAGTAAGGAGGCAAACGTGAAATTCCGTGCGATTTGCGAAAATCATCTGTATGCCAAAGCGTATTCAAAGGGAAAACGGTACGTGACCGAAAGCCTTGCCGTATACGTCCTGCCCGACTATGCGGCCAACCGCCTGATGAAGGCGCATCCCTTAAAGCTTCGCACCAACCGCTTGGGGCTTACCGTTTCCAAAAAGATCGGCGGGGCCGTTACCCGCAACCGCGCCAAGCGCATTATGCGTGAGGCGTACCGTGAGGCGATCAAGTGTCGCCCCATCAAAACCGGTTTTTTGATCGTGATCGCCGCCAGGGAGCGTGCGACGCAGAAAAAATCGACCGACCTTACCAAAGACCTTATCCGCGCCTTTGGTAAATTAGACCTATTTGCCGTATGAAACATCTTTGCATATGGCTGATACGGCTCTATCAAAAATTCATCTCTCCCTTAAAACCGTCCTGCTGCAGGTTCACTCCAACCTGCTCTGCCTACGCCGTTGAGGCGTTTTCAAAACGTGGCTTTTTCGTGGGCGCTTTGCTAACCGTGTACCGCATCGCGCGGTGCAATCCCTTCTCGAAGGGCGGTTACGACCCGGTTCCCTTAACGGGTCTTCGCCCCTATAGCAGAAAATGGGAGGATGACCAACAAAATTCCAATACGGAGGATCCTTATGTTTGACTTTATTTACAAGGGCCTTGGCTACGTCATGCGCTTTTGCTATTATGACATCGGCTTTGAAAGCTACGCCCTTGCGCTTATCTGGTTTGCTTTATTTACGAAGATCGTTCTTATTCCCTTCACCATCAAGCAACAGAAGAATCAGATAAAAGGCGCCAAGCTGCGCCCGAAGATGATGGCGATCGAAAAGAAGTACGCCGGCCGTACCGACCGTCCGACCCTGCAAAAGAAGCAGCAGGAGATCATGGAGATGCAACAGAAGGAGGGGTATTCCCCGCTTTCGGGCTGCTTGCCGATGATCCTTCAGCTGGCCTTCGTCATTATTCTTTATAACATTATCCGTGAGCCGCTTTCCTACATCTGTATAATGCCCAAAGAAAACGTTAGCTTGTTAGTAAACGCGCTGCAAAGCCATGGGCTCGGCGATTGGTCCAATGACCAGATCGGGATGCTGGGTGTTCTTAAAAGCTTAGAGCTTTCGGCATACCCCGAGATCCAAGAGATCCTTAGCACCGTAGAAAGAGGTCTGCCCAACTTCTCGCTTTTCGGCAGCTTCATCGATCTTTCAAAGGACCCTGCCTTCTGGACCTGGTCGCTGCTGATCCCCGCGCTTACCTTTGCCTCGCAGTTCTTCTCGATGAAGCTGACGCGCTGGCTCAACCCCATGATGCAGATGCAAGCCGAATCGAACCCCGAAGCGGCCGCCTCCAACAAGATCATGGATCTGATGATGCCCGCCATGACCCTCTTCTTTGCCTTCACCCTTCCCTCGGCTCTCGGCTTCTACTGGATCATTCAGTCGGTCATCGCTATCATCCAGATGCTTCTGTTGGCTAAGTTCATGCCGATGCCTACCTTCACGCCCGAAGAGCTGAAGGCGGCTGAGCGCGCCTTAAAGGGTAAGCCGGTCAAGGGTAGCGCGACGGCTTCGAGCAGCTCGTATACCCCCTCGGCGAACCGCCCCCGCTCGCTTCACCATATCGACGATGAGGACGAGGTTCCCGCGCAAAAAAATAACAGCTCTAAGACGGTTTCCAAGCCCCAACCGAAGAAGGCTTCGGGGATC
>JAZRFI010000082.1:0-9027 GCA_045661285.1 Eubacteriales bacterium
GCATTAATTCGTTATTAATATTATATCATATTTTTTATTTTTGTAAAGATAGTGCCGTAAAGTTTATCAAATCATGTTTTTTTGAAAAAACGCGTTTTTTTCGAAAAAATCACTTGACAAATCACCGAAAATGGAGTAAAATGGAGTCAAAGTGTATAATTGTGGCTTCAAGTGGTGAATTTTGAGCCAAAAACAAAAAAAGAAGGAGGCTTTACGGATGAACGGCTTTTACGGTACCTTTTATCATACGCTCGATCCAAAGAACCGTTTCTTTGTTCCCGCAAAGCTTCGTTCCAATCTTGGTGAATCCTTTTTTATCACCCGCAAATTAACCAAGCCCGCGCTCGTCGTTTACCCGCTTGCCGAATGGGAAAAGCTGCGCGAAAAGCTGAACGCCTATCCCGACAGCGAGATCGAGGACATCAAGCAATTTATTTTCTCACATTCGGTATGCGCCACCCCCGATTCGCAGGGGCGTATCCTTCTGCCGAACGATCTGACCGATTACGCGGGGATCGATAAAGAGATCGCCATCGTCGGTGTCAGCGAATACGTTTTGATCTACGCCGCCGAAACGCTGGCGGCTGAAGAAAAGAATCAGACCGAAAATCTTGAAAAGATGCGCAGCAAATTTGCGGCGCTTGGGCTTTGATATGGCGATCGAATTCAAGCACACCTCGGTGCTTCTTAACGAGACGGTTGACGGCCTTGCCGTAAAACCCGACCTTACCTACGTGGATCTTACGACGGGTGGGGGTGGACATTCCTTCGAGATCGCCCGCCAACTTGGCAAGGGCGGACGCCTTATTTGCTTTGACCGCGACGCCGATGCTTTATCGGCTGCCAAGGAACGCCTTGCTCCCTTTTCGGACAAGATCACCTTCGTCCACGAAAACTTTGAGAACCTCGGAAGCGTACTTTCTTCGCTTTCGATCGATAATCTCGGCGGTGTCGTTGCCGATCTCGGTTGCTCCAGCTTTCAGTTCGATACGCCCGAAAGAGGTTTTTCGTATCAAAACGACGCCCCGCTTGATATGCGTATGGACAAGGACTCCCCCCTTTCGGCTTACGACGTCGTTAACCGCTACGCGGAGGACGAGCTGTTCCGTATCATCAAGGATTACGGCGAAGAGCGCTTCGCCTCGCGCATCGCTTCCCGCATTGTAAAAGAAAGACAAGCGGCGCCGATCGCTTCAACTATTCAACTGGCGGATCTGATCCGTTCGTCGATCCCCTCCTTTGCCAGAGAGGACGGCCCGCATCCCGCCAAAAGAACCTTTCAGGCCATTCGCATTGAGGTAAACCGTGAGCTGGACGCCATAACGCCCGCGATCATGAGCGCCGTCGACGCTTTGGTCGAGGGGGGACGCATCTCGATCATCTCCTTCCATTCGTTGGAGGATAGATTGGTCAAAAATGCTTTCCAGGATGCCGCATCCGGCTGCACGTGCCCGCGCGATTTTCCCGTCTGCGTTTGCAACAAAAAGCCTAAGATCAAAATTCTTACGAAAAAACCCATTCTTCCCTCCGAGGAAGAATTAAAGGACAACCCCCGCGCCCGTAGCGCAAAGCTGCGTGTCGCAGAAAAAATCGTTTCCGTGAAAGGAGCTACACGATGAAAGATAAAATGATTGCTTCCTCGTATGCCGAAAACCCGCTTTACGAAAAGCTTTACAGCCGTTTTTCCTATAACGGCCGCACGGTTGGGGAAATGATGCTTTCTCGCGCCAAGGGGAATTCCTTCCCCATCGGCTCTCCCGAGCGGAACGATCTGCATTGCATGACCGCGGAAAGCCATATTACCCGCGCCAACTTTCTCCCCAGGTGCGATGGGGGCGTGGCAGTCCTCCCCTCTCGCTCTTCCCTTCGTTCTCCTATTTGCGAAAAGCGGACACTTCTTTCTTCTGCCCTTGCCCTGCTTCTTTGCCTTTCTTTCGTTTTGTTTCTCTCTTTCTCCGCCCTTTCGAAAAGCAAGAGCAACGGCCTCGGCTCCTTGGAGCTTTATGAAGCGCAGGAAATGATGGTCCTGCAAGAAGAAGTTCTGCCTTCGCTTTGACCCCAATAGGAAGCGAGGGGGGCGGCACCCCTCTTCGCTTCCCAAAACGCATATTTCCTTCGTTACCCGAATAAATTAGCGATAGACGCACACGTCTGTCGCTTTTTCTTTTCTGGGAGGAATTATGAAGCAAACGGCCTTACCGCCCCCCAATAAGGGCACTATACACACAGGGCGGCGCGCCCTTTCTCTGTTGATCGTTTTTTCTTTGGCCTTTACCTATCTTTCGATCCGCATTTTTTGCTTACAGGTATTCGGGTACGGAGACTATCAGCAAAAGGTCATGGATCAGATCACCGTCTCCTCTTCCCTGCGAGCCGAAAGAGGAAAAATATACGACGCGAACGGGCAGATCTTGGCCGAAAGCAAAACCGTTTACCGCGTGTATATCAGCCCGAAGAACATTGCGATCCGCCAAAAGAAGGTTGGGTATTCTCTCTTGGATACCGTAGCCGACGGGCTTTCCTCTCTTTTGGAGATCCCACGTGACGAAATATACGCAAAAGCGCAAAAGGTACGGGTTCTCGACGTCACCGTAAAGAAAGAGATCGACGATAAGCTATACAAAGAAATTCTTTCTTTTATCACCGAAAACGGCTTAGAGGGGCTTGTTTGCACCGAGGCCTCGACCAAGCGGTATTATCCCTACGGAGGGCTTGCCTCCCACGTGCTTGGCTTTGCGGGAAGCGATAACCAGGGGCTTTTCGGACTTGAATACTATTACGATGACGACCTTTCGGGAAAGGACGGCGCCTACCTTTCGGCGGTCGACGCCCACGGAAACGCGCAAAGCTACGGCTACGCCACCGTTCAAGCACCCCAAAACGGATTGCATCTCGTTACCACCCTTGACGCCTATATTCAAAGCGAGCTTGAGAGCGAGCTTGAACGGATCATAGAGGATTTTGACGTAAAAAACCGTACGACGGGGATCGTGATGAACGTAAAGACCGGCGCGATCTTAGCGATGGCTACCGCACCAAGCTTTGATCTGAACGAACCCTATACCCTTGATCCGCTATCGATGGCTCTGCTTTCCTCGTCGGGTCTTACCGAGGGGAGCGCCGAATATACGCAAAAGAAGAACGAGCTTCGGCTTGAGATGTGGAAAAACAAGGCGGTCAGCGAGCTTTACGAGCCGGGCTCTACCTTCAAGATCATGACGGCCGCCATGGCCTTTGACTCGGGGGCGACAACGCTTTCGGACAATTCCTATTTCTGCGGCGGAAGCTATTCCCCCGTCAAGGGGGTCAGGATCTCTTGCTGGCGAAAGATCGGTCATGGGCGAGGCTTTCCGTTTTCGTACGGCTTACAGCAATCCTGCAACTGTGCCTTAATGCAGGTGGTCGCCAAGATCGGAAGCGAAAGCTTTTATAATTACTTCCGCGCCTTCGGCTTTCTTGAAAAAACCGGCATTGATCTTCCTTCCGAGGCTTCTTCTCTTTTTCATACCAAGGAAGCGCTTGGGACGGTAGAGCTTGCCACCTCCTCCTTCGGTCAGCGCTTTAAGGTAACCCCTCTTGCCGAGCTTTGCGCCATCGCGGCGGTTGCCAACGGCGGCAATCTCGTAACGCCGCATCTTATCGATAAGCTGACCGATGAAAACGGGAACGTCGTATATAAATACGAGCCCACTGTCAAAAAGCAGGCGGTTTCCAAAGAAGCGGCCGATACGGTCAGCGCGATCTTAGAGGAAGGGGTATCGGGCACGGGAGCCTCGCGCAATGCCTACGCCAAGGGCTTTCGCATTGCCGCAAAAACCGGAACCAGTGAAAAATTAGATAAGGTCGATGCAAACGGCGGCTATTCGCTTCGCATCGGCTCTTGCGCCGCCTTTGCCCCTTACGACGACAGTGAGATCGCCATGATCATCCTGGTAGACGAACCGACCACCGCCCACTTCGGGGCAACCGTCGCGGCGCCCTATATCTCCTCGCTTACCGAAAAGATCATGCCCTACCTCGGCTATGAGGCGACCTATACCGAAAAAGAGGAAGAAATGCAGCCGATCAGCATCGGCCATTACGTCGGTATGACGGTAAAGGAAGCAAGATCCGCCTTAAAGGCGCAGGGGCTCTCTGCCGTTATCGAGGGAAAGGACGGCGACCTTATCAAAGCCCAGCTCCCCGCCGCGGGCACGATTCTTCATAAATCGCTCGGCCGCGTGGTGCTGTATACGGACGGGGAAAAGGCGACCGAAGTAAAGGTACCCGATCTTATCGGTCTTACGGTTTCACAAGCAAACGAAAGGCTTCTTGACGCGGGGTTGAATATACGCCTTCTCGGCTCGCTTGATAAAACCAAGGGGGCGGATCCGCCGACGGCGATCTTCCAATCGCACGAAAAGGGGGCGCTTTTGTCGCGTGGCAGCACGATCGAGGTGCGCTTTCTTTATAACGACAAAGAATAAAGGGGGGCCTATGAAGCTTTCTTCTCTTTTATACGAAGGGGAATACGTTTCCGAATATTCTCCCGAAAATATGGAAATAACCGCGATTGTAAGCGATACGCGCGGTCTTCGCCCGGGGTGCCTTTTCGTTTGCTTAAAGGGGCTTCGCTTTGATTCGCACACCCTTCTTCAAAAGATTAAAGACGGTGGGGCGGCGGCGATCGTCGTAGAAAGAGGGGCTTTCACAAGCCCCCTGCCAGAGATCCCCCTCTTTGAGGTGAAAAGCACGCGTGTTGCCCTTTCGCTTCTATACAGCCGCTTTTGCGGCGATCCGCAAAAAGATCTGTGCCTCGTTGGGATCACAGGGACGAACGGAAAGAGCTCTACCGCCGTAATGCTTTACAGAATTTTACAAAAGGCGGGCATAAAGGCGGGGCTAATCGGCACGGTGGAATGTCTTTACGACGGAAAACGCTACGCCATCCCCGACGGCGACGAACGAGGCGGGCGGTTGCTTTCCATGACCACCCCCGATCCCGATATACTGTATCCCATTCTTCAAAAAATGAAGGAGGAGGGGGTCACGCACGTCATCATGGAGGTATCCTCGCACGCCTTGGCGTTGGAAAAGGTATATCCCCTCACCTTTGACGTGGGGATCTTTACCAACCTATCGCCCGAGCATCTTGATTTTCACAGCGATCTTGATGCCTATCTTGCCGCCAAGGCTAAACTCTTTGATCGGGCAAAGATCGGGATTCTCAACGGCGACGATGCGGCTTCCGCCCGATTGAAAAAGGATATTCCCTGCCGCGCGATCCTTTGCGGGCTGGAAAAGGGGAACGATTACCGCGCCGATTCGGTCAGCCTTTTGGGGTGCCGCGGCGTTGCCTATACGCTTTCTCTGCCCGAGGCAAGGATTAGGATCCGCGTTCCGATCGCCGGCGGCTTTACTGTCTACAATTCGATGCTCGCCTTAGCGGCGGCCAAGGAGCTGGGGATCTCCCCGCTTGCGGCGGCCGAAGCGCTCTGTGGGCAAGCGACGGTCAAGGGGCGTATGGAAAAGCTCCCCCTCGGGGAATTCGATAAGCAGTTTTCGGTATTTATTGACTACGCCCATACCGAAGAGGCGCTTCGCTCTCTTTTGACCTCTGTGCGCGGCTTTTGCGCCCCAAGCGAACGTATCGTCTTGCTTTTTGGTTGCGGGGGCGATCGGGATAAGAGCAAACGCCCGAAAATGGGAAGGATCGCCGAGGAGCTTGCCGATTTTTGCATCGTGACCTCGGATAACAGCCGAACCGAGGAAAGCGAAGACATCATAAAGGATATTCTTTCGGGGATGCGGGATCCCGACTCCTGCACGGTTATAAAGGATCGAAAGGCCGCGATCGAATACGCGATTCTTAACGCCAAAGCGGGGGATATCCTTCTGCTTTGCGGGAAGGGGCACGAAACCTACGAGATCAAAAAAAGCGGTATCAGCCGCTTTGACGAACGAAAGATCGTAGAAGCGGCACTGAAAAAAAGGAAAGACGGAGAGATGGAAAAAGATGAGAATTAAGCTTTCGATCCCGATCCCCGCGTCGCTTTTAAAGCAACTTGACCAAGAGATAGATCTTGGCGCGCTTCCCCCGTTTTTCTATGCCGTTACGACCGATTCCCGCTTGGTTGAAAAGGGGGATCTATTCGTAGCCCTTCGGGGAAAGAACAAGGACGGAAACGACTTTTTGGGAAAGGCTTACGAAAGAGGGGCGGCCCTTTCGGTCGGTGAAAGACCGCATATCGGCTCTCTCACCGTTAAGGATAGCGCGCTTTGGCTTGCAAGGCTTGCTTCGCTTCATCTTTCCTTAAGCCGCCCCTATACCGTAGCCATAACCGGCAGCGTTGGCAAAACCACGACGAAGGAATACGTTTTTCGCGCGCTCACCACCCGCTATCGGGTACATAAAACCGAAGAAAACGAAAACAACCTGCTGGGACTTTCCAAAACCCTGCTTTCCCGCCCGAAGGATTGCGATATTCTGGTGGCGGAGCTTGGCAGCAACCATAAGGGAGAGATCGCCCTTCTCTCTTCTCTTCTTAACCCCGACGCCGTTATCATCACCGCCGTCGGTCGGGCGCATCTTGGTATGTTTGGGAGCGAAGAGGAGATCTTTTCCGAAAAGACCTCGATCCTAAAAGGCTTGAAAAGGGGCGGGCTTGCCCTTTTGAACCGGGATGATCAAAAGCTTCGCGCCCTATCCCCCGAGGATGCTTCCGCTTTCTTCGTTTCGCAAAAGGGGAAAGCGGATCTGTTTACCGAGGACGTACGGTTTTATGAGGGCGCCGCAAGCTTTACCTTGCACGGTGGGGGCCGCATTCTTTCGGCCTCTCTCCCCCTTGCAAGCCCTGTGGGTCTTTCGGCTCTTCTTTTTGCCTTGGCGCTTGCCTTTCATCTTGGGATCGGATGGGAGACGGCGCTTTCCGCCTTTTCAAATCCCGTTTCGGTAAAGGGGCGGCAAGAGCTTCTTTATAAGAATGAATACGCAATAATTGACGATACTTATAATGCATCGCCCGAATCAATGAAAGAAGCCCTTCTGTTCCTTAAAAGGATCGGGGCGAGGCGGCGCCGCATCGCCGTTCTCGGCGATATGGCAGAGCTGGGCGAAGAAGCCGCCGCGATACACGAGGAGATCGGGCGGGAAGCCGCCCGTTCGGCGCATCTCTTTTTTGCCTTTGGCAACATGGCGCGCGCTTATGAAAGGGGTGCTTTGGAAGAGGGGCTTTCCCCCGAAAAAATTTACACCTTCAAAACGGCCAAAGACTGCGCCGACCGTATCGTAAGAGTGGCGTGCCGAAATGATGTCATCCTTATCAAGGCCTCCCACGTAATGGGGGGGAGCGCGATCGTAAAAGAGCTTATTAAGGATACGCCTACTGCGTAAAAACAAAGAAAGGGATTTTTATGACTACCGTATATTCGTTTCTCATCGGCTTTCTTGCGGCCCTTTTTCTGACGGTTTTATTTATGCGCGTTCTGCTTCCGATCCTAAGGCGGCGCCATCTGGGGCAAAGGATCCTTGAAATAGGCCCCGCCTGGCACCGCGCCAAGGAAGGAACGCCGACGATGGGCGGGCTTTCCTTTTTGGGGGGCATTTTTCTTGCCGTCCTCTTAGCCTACGTCCTTTTGATGAAGGTGACGGGCACGCTCTTTTTGCGCCCCTTGATCCTTGCGTTTCTTTACGCGCTCTTAAACGCCGTTGTCGGACTGATCGACGATCTTACAAAATTCCGAAAAAACCAAAACGAAGGGCTTACCCCCTCGCAAAAGATCGTTTTGCAGATCACCTTTGCCGCCGCTTATCTTGCCCTTTTGCGTATATACGGATATATTGATACCGCCTTTTATATCCCCTACTTCAACACGGTCGTTGATTTTGGCGTTGCCTACTATTTTTTCGCGCTTATGCTTTGCGTCGGAACGGTAAACTGCGTAAACCTTACCGACGGGATAGACGGCCTTTGCTCAACCGTTACCTTCTTCGTCGGGGGCTTCTTCGCGCTTGCCTCAGCCGCGCTCTTAAACGAAAGCACCCTTATTCTTTCGGCTGCGCTTATGGGCGGATGCCTTGCCTTTCTTTTCTTTAACCGCCACCCCGCCAAGGTGTTTATGGGCGATACCGGTTCTTTGTTTTTAGGGGGTACGGTTGTGGGGTGCGCCTTTACGCTGGATTCCCCGCTTCTTATTTTGATCATCGGCTTCGTTTATATCTTCGAGGGGATTTCGGTCATTTTGCAGGTGGGGTATTATAAGCTGACGAAAAAACGGCTTTTCCGTATGGCCCCCTTTCATCATCACTTAGAAAAATGCGGCTGGTCGGAGGGGCAGATCGTTTTGGCCTTTTCCTTAGCCACGGTTCTTTTTGGATTTCTTGCGTTTTTCGGGGTAAGGTAACCAATGATAAAACAGGGTTTTTTGCCATCTTTCACGAAAAGGAATACACAAAAAAGCGAAGCAAGGCTTCCCCCCTTTGACCGCCCCTTGCTGCTTTTGGTGCTTTGCCTCGTTACGATCGGCTCGATCATGGTCTTTTCCGCAAGCTTTGCGTACGCCGAGGCAAGATACGGGGACAGCGGCTATTTTTCAAGAAAGCAAATATTCTTCGTTTTGCTCGGCATTGCGCAGATGCTCTTTATCTCCCGTCTGCCGCCGCGCCTTTTCAAAAAGGGCGCCGCCCCGCTTTTTATCGTAACCGTTCTTTTGCTTTTGGCAACGCTTGCCTTTGGTCTGACGGGCAACGGGGCGCAGCGTTGGATCGCCCTTGGCCCCTTTACCTTTCAACCGTCAGAGCTTGCCAAGCTTTCACTCGTTTTGATCCTATCCTCCTATTTTTCACGGCATACCGAAGAGATAAACGAGGGCAAGAAGGGCTCCTTCCGCTTCGGGATCCTATATCCCTTTCTTTATATCGGGGTTATTTGCCTTTTGGTGGTTTTACAGCGCCACCTTTCGGGGCTTATTATTCTTTCCTCGATCGGCCTTCTTATTATGTTTGTGGCGGGCTCTTCCAAAAAGATACTCGGGCTTTTATGCGGGGGC
>JAZRFI010000083.1:0-14448 GCA_045661285.1 Eubacteriales bacterium
TTTCATGCTTTCGCTCCCTAAAGTGCCCCATAAAACATCAATCGCCTGATTTCTCTTTTTTTCGTAAGAGAAACCATGCGCTTGATGATGGGTCTTTTGTTTTTATTTTTACTGTTTTTATTATAGCATAGAAGAATAAAAAATGCAATCCCTTTTTTGCGCATCGGTAAAATAGGGCGAAGCATGAAAAAGAACCTATGGGAGAAGAAGATCTTATTTCTTTGGGCGGTCGCGGTCAACAAAGGGGGGAGAGTCAAGGCGTCGCTCTTCGCCGATAGCCGAGTAAGACCTAAAAAAAGAAGCGCTCGCAAAAAGCAAGCGCTTCTATTTTCGTTTTTTCTTTGCAAAAGAAAATCTACGATATGAAGCTTATCCGTTAAGGCGCTTTGCGTCCTCCATAAGCTTTTTAAGCTTCGGGTAGATCGCGTCGGCCATGCGGTAGAAGCCAAGATCGTTCGGGTGAGCGGTATCGACGACGCAGGCGTCGGGCTCAACAAGGCCGAAAAGCTCCTTTGCGTCCATCATATCCACAAGCTCGTCTCCCAGCTCCTTCGCCCTTTCGTAGGTCTCTTGGATCATTTGACTGCGGACCTCGTAATTCTTTGGGGAGAACATGTAAGAGGGCTTATCGATCATAAGAATAGGCGTTTGGGGCTTTGCGGTGCGAAGGGTCTTGTAGATCTCAAAATGAGGGGGAAGGACCCGTTCGGGACGATAGGTGTAATAGTTGTAGTCAAAGATGAAGGCGCCGGCATCCAGCTTTCCCAAATAGTCGAGCATGGCGGGCTCGGCGTTCCCGTTCCCCGAGAAGCCGAGGTTTAAAACGTCCGCATCAAGGAGGCGGGAAAGGCGCATCGCGTAATCGTTCCCGGGGCGAGAGGCGCAAGCCCCTTGGGTGATCGAGCTGCCGTACAGCACGATAGGTGAAGTATAGGTATACGGGCGGGGGGCTTCAACCGTCGAGCCCTCCTTTACCCCGATACGAAGCTCGTATACACCGGCGTATAAGGGCATATAGATCTCAATTTCGGCAAGCCCTTCAAAGCTGCAATTGACCTCGCCGCCAAACAAAATGCCTTCCTCGTGAGGGGTGATGACCTCCGCTACCGAGGGGGTAACCTTGCCTGCGTATTTCCCGTTGCAATAGATCGAAAAGCCGTGGCTTCCGCTAAGCGGCATATGGGGCATCTCTTTGTACTTCGGGGCGCGGCAAAAGAGGGCTACGTACGGGCTGTCGGTCTTAAAGCGAACCCGTCCGCCCGAGGTATTTTGCGAAAGGAAGTATATGGCGCGGGATACCCCCTTCGCGGCCTCAATGGGCATACGGACAAACAGCCCCAGCTCCTCATCGTAAAGAACGCCGTGGATCGCAAAGGGCTCTTCTCTGGCAGAGCGCCAGCAAATGTCGGTTTTCGTAATGGCTGAGTTTGCAAGATTAATGTCTATTTTTTCAATATCCATTTCTTCACTCCTTGTTTTATATATACATACTATATCATGCCTCCCCCCTTTTTGCAAGGGGCGACGCGGATTTTTTCGATGAAATGGGCGAAACGGGAGAGAAAGGGAAACCTCGACTCCGCCAAAGAAAAAGGCACCCGATTGGGTGCCTTTTCTTTGGCGGAGAAGGAGAGATTTGAACTCTCGCGCCGGTTAAAACCCGACCTACACCCTTAGCAGGGGCGCCTCTTCGGCCAACTTGAGTACTTCTCCGTATCCATTGGACTTACTTATTATAACGAATCGAAAGGGAATTGTCAAGCCCTTTTGAAAAAATGGCCGTTTCTTTTTAAAAAAGCTTCTTTAAATTATTTTTAATAAAAGCCCTTGCATTTTTGGAATTATTAAAGTATAATGAAAAATGTATTACCAAATTATGAAATGGAGAGTGTTTTATGGAATCCATAGGTACTGCATTGCTTGCTCTTGTTGCCATTTGGGCAGTTCTGGGCTTTTTGTTCGGTCTGCGCCGCGGCTGGAAGAGATCCCTTTGCCGCTTTATCACGATCGTTGCGGCGTTCGTTATTGCCCTTATCGCCTCGGGAAGCCTGCTTGCCGGCCTTGATATCGAGGCAACGCTTGGTGAGCTGGGGGGAGAATCGTCCGATCTTCCCGTTGATATGATCCTTGAGATCACAACGGCGGTTCCCTCGCTGGCGCCCTTCCTCTTTGGGCTGCTGCGTCCTTTCTTGTTTATGGGTCTGTTTATCGGTTCTTGTATCGTTTTGTGGTTCCTTTATAAGCTGATCGCCCTGATCTTCCTTCGTATGCCGAAGAAGAAAAAGGTTCAGATCAAGACCTGGAAAAAAGAGATCAAGGCTCTGAAGAAGAGCAAGGGCGACAAAAAAGAGATCAAGGCCAAGAAAAAAGAGATCAAGCGCATGAAGCGCCGCGAGAAAAAGCGTTGGCTCGGCGGCGTGATCGGCCTTCTTCAGGGGGCCGTCGTTATGCTTCTGGTGCTTTGCCCGATCGTGGGTCTGGTTACGATGGCCGGCGGTCCGATCGCCGGATTGATGGAGCCCGAAAGCTCTGAAAACGGCGAAGCCCCCACCGAGGAAAACGAGCTGCTTGCTATTGTTGAGGACGAGAATGTGCTTCTTCTTTCCAAGATCACCTCTCCCGTCTTTAAGTGGATCTCTTCCTTCAAGATCGGGGAATCGACCGTCTCTCTTACCGATGAGGTGGATAACGTGATGGCGATCGTCGATAAGGCCGCGATCCTTGGCGAGGTTCCCTTTGAGGAATTCGGCGAGGATCAGACCGAGGCGCTGCACGATCTTGTCGATCTGCTTGACGAATCCGAGCTTTTCCCCAAGCTGATTTCCGAGATCCTTTCGTACGTTGCCGGTCAGTGGCAGGCGGGCGAGACCGTCTTTGATATGGAAAAGATCGATATGGGCGAAGAAATGGCCCCGATCATGGACGCGTTGCTTGACGTGTTCGCCACCACCGACGAGGATAAGATCACCGAGGATCTTACCACCCTTGCCGACCTGTTCAGCCTGATCATCGAATGTGAAATTCCCGCGCATATCGAAGGGGAGGATCTGTTTAACCAGATCGCCGAAACCAACTTCCTGAACCGCGCCTTCGATCTTTTGGACGGAAGCCGCTTTGACGGGGTTGCCGACGCGATCCTCGGTATGGGTAACGCCATGCTGAAGGATATGATCGGTGCTGACCGCGATGAGATCGAAGCCAATTACGGCGAAGCGATCGACAGCTTTATTAAGGAATTAGAAAACCTTGAAGGCGATACGAACGAAGAAAAGATCACCAAACTTGCCGAGGAGCTGAAGAAAGAGGTTGAGGGGGAAGGTATTCCCGAAGAGCTGATCGATAACATTGCCGACTTCATCATTGAGAAGAGCGAGGAAAAAGGGGGTCTGGACGAGGATGTGATCCTTGACATCCTTGTGGAGCTGACGAACGATACCGAGACCCTTGCGCAACTGCTCGGCTCGATCGATCTTTCTACCCTGGTTCCCCCCGCCGGTTCTCAATAAGGGATACCGAGCGCACGAAAAAAGACCCGCCGGAAGGGTGCCTTCCATAAAGCAGGGTTACCCTGTCGCAAAAAAGGAGTACGAGCATTTGCTCGTACTCCTTTTCACATACCTTGCTCTGCAAGGCATAGTGTGTTACACCTTTTTTGTGTACTGTCGGGCGGTAGCACATAAGTGAAATGTTTTGTTGTCGCAAAACGTGAAATAATATGCTACCCGCATATGGTGAAACATCTCGCTTCGTTCGATGTGAAATGAAATTTGCTCACGTTCGCGAAGCAAATATTTCATCGCGTAGCGATTTCACTTGCCCGCAAGGGTAAATTTCGTTGGGGTACCTGCTTTATCGCAGAAACCCCAACGCGGGTCTTTTCTTATCTTGACAAGTGAAAAAAGATGGTGTATACTATCTCTGTATAAACAACAACTATCTTTACGAAAGAGGAACTTTATGGTTTTGCAAACCTGGCAAAAGGCGGTGGAGGGCTTCCGCGGCTTCGTGTTGACCCCCTTTGGCTTTCTTATCCCTCTCCTTGCGGCGATGGCCGCCCCCATCTTAGATGTGAACGGGCAGTTCGCTTGCCTTTTTGTGATCGCGATCTGGATCACGCTCCTTTTGCTTTTGCATAACGATATCGTTACGACGCTTCTTCCTTTCTTGTGTCTGATGGTGGCGGGTATGCCGATCATTTATGACTTGGATAAGCTGGTTTCGGGCTATATTCCGTATCTTGCAATTCCCATAGCCGCCCTGATCTTCCATGTCGTGTATTACCGCCGTTCGATGAAGATCGGCGTTACCTTCTATGGGATCGTGGCCACCTCGCTTGCCATTTTGCTTGGGGGGCTCGGCACGATCAGCGCCGCAGAGTATTTCAATCTGACCACGCTTTTCCATACGGTAGGCAGCGTGCTTTGCCTGCTTCTTGTGTATTTCATTTGCGCTTCGGATTATAAAGAAAAAAAGAAATACGATCTCGTCGGTTATTTCATGGCCGCCCTTTTCTTCATTGGGATCTTATGCGTATTCACCATTGCGTACTTGATCATTGAATACGGGATCGTGGACGGAGAGCTGAATTTTTGGCGGTATATGACGGTTTTTCCGCACCGTAACGCGGTAGCCAATCTCTTGATCATGGTGCTTCCCGCCCCCTTTTACTTCGTATGTAAGCTTCAAAGCAAGCTTTCCAAGCTTTTCTTCTTTCTGATGGGCGGCGTTCTTTACGTAGGGCTTTTGTTTACCACCGCGCGTACCGCTCTTTTGTTCGGAAGCCTGCTGTTCCTTATTTTGATCGGGTACTTCTTTCTGTATGAGAAAAATCGCTTGATCAAGCTTTCGTTTGGCGTTTTGCTGGCTTTTTGCGTCGTGCTGTTCCTTTGGTTCGCCATACCCCTTGGGCTCTTCAACGTTCGCCTTGGCTCGGACGGAGAGCTGGTGGACGTCAACGAAATACGCGCGTGGCTCCTGTACGTTTCGATCGACGATTTCTTTCTGAATCCCTTTTTCGGGATCGGGATCGGCAGCACCCGCCACGCCGATCTTTATTCGGCCCCCGGAATGGTTTCTTACTATCATTTGTATTTCCCGCAGATCTGGGGAAGCATGGGGCTTTTCGGCTTGCTTGCCTACGGCTACCAATTGATGCTTCGTTTGCGTTGCTCGTTCACCAAGCCTAATTTCAGCTCGATGGCGCTTACGCTTTCCTATCTCGGCTGCTTCTTCTATTCGATGACCGACCCCGGGGAATTCACCACGATCCCCTTCGGGATCCTTGCGGTGCTGGTATATATTCTGATCGAAAAGCACGCCGAAGAGGCAACCGATCCCTTGCCGTTGCGCGATCTTTCAAGAAAAGGAAAGGTTATGCGATTGCTCTTAGGCGAGTAAAAGAGGGGTCATCCATTCGACATAAAAGCAACCAAAAAGAGAGATACGGAATATCCGTATCTCTCTTTCTTTTTAGGAAGAAGATTCCGCGCTGCGGCAGATCGGCTTCCACTTGCAATAAAGGCAGGGGGATTTTCGCCCCTCCTTTTGCGGGGTAGCCTCGGCGCAGCCGCTTCGTAAGCGAACCGAAAGCTCGGTCACGGTTTCTTTGATCGTGGTAAGAAGCTCTCCCATTCTTTCAAGGCTTGCCAGCTTTTCAAGGTCGCCTTTACTGACTGATCCGTCCTTATTATAACGAATGGGGATAAAACGGCCGCTCTTGGTGTCGTCCATAGCCGAAAGCGCGCCTTCGTCCATCAAAAGAAGACCGGAGCGGTGGCAAAGATCCTCGCTTTCTTCGCCGTCGGGGGATTTGACGGTCGCCTCCCCAAGCTCGGTCGACAGATACAGCGCTCCCGCGGGGAGGATCTCGTCGCCCTCCTTGGCGCCAAGCGAAGAAAGGTAAGCGGGGCGATCGCTCTTCCAAAGGGTAAACAGATATAAAAGAAGCTGCAGATCCTCGCCATCGGCGATCTTATCGAGAGAAAAGGTCTTTTTCCCGGTTTTGTAATCGACGACGCGTATATACACCCGATTTTCCTCGCGGTACAGATCCACGCGGTCGATCTTTCCGTGAAGCGAAACACTTCCGCCGCCGGGCAGGGGGAAGGAAAGCGGGGAAGGGGCGCTCTTTTCGCGTTCGTCGGGCGAATATTCGAAAAAGCGGGGGGTAAAGGCGGAATGGGCCGCCTCCTCGCGCAGCTCAAGCAGAATACGGGTAGCGGCGCTTTCCAAGCGGGAAAAGAGATGCAAAACGCGGGCGGCTTGATCCTCTTTGTTCGGGAAAAGCGAGGCGATATAATCGCCGGATACCTGCTTTACCATCGAAGCGATCGCTTGGTCGCTAAGCTCGGAAATCGGCGTTCCTTCCTGTTTTGCCAGCGCAAAAAGGCTTTCCATAACGGCGTGGATAAAGGTACCGATATCGGCCCTTGTGATATCGGCGTGCGCGTTATCGTCCAGCCGTAGGATGTATTTGCAAAAATAGGAGAAGGGGCAGGCAGAGTAGGTGGCGATGCGGCTTTGCGAGAGGGTGATCCTTTCGGGGAGGATCGCCTTCATAGCGGCTTCGTCGACCTTCTCTTCGGCTTGTAGCAGCGGCAAGCGAAGGCGTTTGGCAAGTTCTTCGCTCTCTTTGCCCGCAAGCAAGCGCCAAAGTGCCTCTTTTTGGGTCGCATCGGGTCGGCGCGAGAGCATGCGAAGCGCATCCTCCTCGCAAAAGACCTTGTCGCTTGGCGGAATATCCGCGTAGGTAAGGGGCCGTATGGCTCCCCCCGTCAAGGAAAGGATCGAATCGATCACGTCGCTTCTTTTGGCGGGGTGGAAGGAAAAATCGGAAAGATAGTAGGAAAGCGTTACACCCTCGCTTGCCGAAAGAAAGGCGCGCAAGAAGCAATAGCGCGTGTGGGCGGCGCGGCATAAGGGATCGGTGTCAAGAAGGATTCCCACGGCTTCCAGCTGCGAAAGCTCAGCGGGGGTGAAGAGCCCGCCGTCGTCCCCGCTTTGCGGGAAGACGTCTGCGTTTACGCCCACGAGATAGGTATGGCGAGGGTTGGAAACGCGCATCAAGCCGGCCGAGCCGACCGAAACGGCATCGGCGTAGGGCGGAATGTTTTGCAGGCTTCCCATAGAGAACTGTATGGATAAAAGCTCTAAGAAGTCGCGCGCGTAAAGCGAAAGATCCCCCACCCCCTCAACCAAGCGATCGAGGATCGCTATCATCGCGGGATAGAGGCGGCGGCGAAGCTCTGCCTCGTCGCGCTTGCCCGCCGCATCGTCTGCCTCGGCGCGCGAAAGCAGCTTCTTTTCTACCGAAAGATCCGAAAGAAACGCGTATAAGCCTTCGCAATGCTCTCTAACAGTAAACTTTCCTTTACAATATTTCTCCAAGATCGAAAGCGATCCCGCAAGCGTTTCGCGGGCTTGGTTCAAAAGGGAAAGCTCTTCGTCGGCGGCTTTTCTTTCCGTCTCGCTTTGGGGGTGTGCATAGCCGCCGGGGCGCATACGGAAGGGGGATTTCAACATGCGCGCGCCACTCATCCGCCAGCGCTCAACGTAGGATTCAAAGCGGTCGCAAAGATCCTCTCCGATTCCCGAAAAACCGCATTTCAGATAGGTAATGACGTCGTTTCTTTTATAATGGCCGAGGCACGCGGCGTAAGCCGATTTGATCAGCTTGACCGATTCGAAGGAGGATAGATCGTGGGGGAGTGAGAAGAAGCAAGGAATATCAAGCCTTGAAAGAGCGACGTCAAGAACGCCGCGATAATCGGACGCGTTGCCCGCAAGGATCGCAAAATCACGGTAACGTGCCCCCTCGCGTACACGCCTTGCGATATCGGCTGCAACCAGCTCCGCTTCCTCAAAGGGAGAGCGACATTCGAAAAGGCGGACGTCGGTAAGATCGGCGTGGGCTTCGAGCGATATACTTTTTTCGGAAAGCGAAAGCGCGTTCCCGATGCTTCGTATAAGAGGGGATTTTACCCGCTGATTTTCCGCAAGGACGGTCTTTTGCAGCGCGATTCCTTCCTCGGCGGCGATGCGTTGCAATTCAAGCGCGGTCTTTTGCAGCTCTACGTAATAAAGCGAACGTTTCTCGTCTCCGTTTTGCGGAAGCCCAAGCGTGATATACAGATCGTGCTTTTTGCAAAGCGCGCGAAGCACCGTAAGCTGGCGCGCCGTAAAGCTGGTAAAATCGTCGCAATAGAAAACGGCGCCGGGAAGCGGATCCTCTTCGAAAAGGACCGTGGCAAGCCGATGAAGCTCTTCGCCCGGCAGAGCGCTGTTTTTTTCTTCAAGGAGAAGCTTATATTCGCTTATGATCAAGGATAGGTCGTATAGCTTATCGGATAAAGGCGATCCCTTCGGCAACGCTTCGGCCGCCTCGGTAAGCGCCTTAGGGGAAAGCGCGGCGGCCTCGATCTGCTTGATGGCCGAAGCGGCGCTTTTTATGCGCCCCGCGTCGATCCTTCTGGCATCGGTCAGCATCGGGGAAAGGCTGTGAAGCGTTTTATAAAGAAGAAGCGCTTCGGTACCGGTATCCGCCAAACGGCGGCTGACGCCGCCGACCGAACGAAAGACGGTATCGGCAAGACGTGTGAAGTTCGTCACCTCAAAGGAAAGCGGGGCCGAGGGCGGTAAAGCGGCGGCCGCCAGCTTCTCGGTAGCGACGGTATTCTGCTCGGGCACCAGCAAAAAGGCAAAAGGGTCCCCCACAAGGCGTTCCTTGATGCGGGACAGAAGATAGGTCGTTTTGCCGCTGCCTACGGCGCCGTAGATCAGATGGATCATAGGTTACCTCGATGGAATGGAATAGCCCTTATTTCGGTGCGAAAGGATCCGCCTTTTTCCGTCGCTCTCCAGTTTTTTGCGAAGATAATGGATATAGACCGTAACGCTGCCCTCGCCGTCCTCGGCTTCGGGGAAAAGCGCGTCGGCTAAGGCGCGCTTGCTTACGATCTGCCCCTTGGCGGAAAGCAGGATCGAAAGAAGCGTTTCCTCGGTCTTCGTAAGCGGGGGAAGCGTTTGGGAAGGGGTAGGGCGAAGCGATAGGGTGTCACCCCCGTTTTCGGCATACTCCTTCAACATTTCGCGGAAACGGTCGAGCAAAAAGGGGCGAAGAAGCAAGGCTTGCTCGTTGGCAAGAGAAGCATCCTTCGTATAGCCGACCGTGATCCGCCCCGACCCAGCGGGGGTGGGGAAGCAATCCGCATCGTATACCAAAAGCCCCCCGTCGGGAAGCTTTTTGGGGTCGTCGGTCAAAAGAACCGTGCCGAAAAGCGATTGCATCTCCAAAAGGATCAGCTGTGTAAAACGGTTTTTCGGCGCCAACAGCGCATAGCTTTTCATAAAGCGTTCTTCCCCCCCGTAAGTGATGATAGGGCTTTGGCCATCTCGCTTGGCAGGTCAAGGGGTCGTACGCCGTATTCCGAATACAGAGAAGAAAGGCGATCGGCACAAAGACCGTGCAGATAGGTAGCGGCAGCGGCGGCGGTGAAGGGGGATACCCCCTGCCCGGTAAGCGCCGCGACGGCCCCCGCCAAAACGTCTCCGCTCCCCCCTTTGGCAAGGGCGGGGCTTCCCGTCGTGTTAATAAGAAAGTCTTCCCCCTCGCAGATAAGGGTAGAAGCCCCCTTCAAAACCAGCACGCCGGGGATCTCTTTTGCAAAGCCTCGCGCAAGAGAAAGACGTTTAGACTGCACTTCTTTCACGTCAAAACCGGTCATTCTGGCAAACTCTTGCGGGTGCGGTGTAAAGATAACTTTTCTTTTTGCGTTGATCAAGCGAAGCTTGGATTCGGCGGCATCGAGTGCCAGCGAATTGAGGGCATCGGCATCAAGCACGATCGGCGCCCCCTCGCTTTCAAGAAAGGCGTAGACGTGGCGGGCAAGCGCGCGGCTTGCCGCGCAGCCGGGGCCGATGAGGATCGCGCTCTTCTTTTCGGCAAGGGCAAGAAGCGTATCGCTCTTTTCCTCTTCCCAAGGAAGAAGGGTTTTGGTTATGACCTCGGGGACGGCAGGCACGACAGCGTCGGTCACCGCTTGGCAAGAAGCAAGCGTCACAAGGCCGCTTCCCATACGCAAGGCGCAGGCCGAAAGCGAAGAAAGGATCGAGGCGCCCCGATAGGCAGGGCTTCCCGCAAGCAGAAGCAGGTGGCCGAAGCTGCCTTTATGGGTGTTTTGCTTTCGGGGCGGGAAGGCCTTTTGAAGAAGGGTTTCGTCGGTAAGCGTATCGGCGAGTGAAAAATGCCCTAAAAGCGCCTCTTGGGGCAGATCAAGGTCGCTTGAAACGACCGTGCCGACAAATTCCTTTGCGGGATAGCTGTAAAGGCCGTATTTCGGATAAGAGAGGCAAACCGTCAGATCTGCGGGGGCAACGGTGGGGGCAAGTTCGCCGTTTTCGCCGTTTACCCCAAGGGGAATATCGATCGCAACGCGAAGCGCGCGGCTTTTTTCAAAGCGCTTTGCCACAAGGATCGCTTCTTCGGGGAGGGGGAATCTTCCGCCGGTTCCGAACAGCGCGTCAACGAGGCAATCCGCCTCTACCCCTTCCGCTTCCTCGGCCGAAAGCGGCTCCCCGACCTTTTCACGGTAGGCATTTAGAAAGAATTTTCCTGCCTCGGTGCGTTGGGCAAGGCCGAACAGATCGACCGCAAGGGCGCGATAGCCCATACGGATAAGCGAAAGAGCCGCGGCGTAACCGTCGCCGCCGTTGTTTCCGCCGCCGCAATAAAAAAGAACGGTTGACCCCGTCGGCAGCCTTTTGGATATTTCAAGGGCGACCGCTTCACCCGCGCGCTTCATCAGCTCGCGCTCGGGAATACCGAGAATATCGGTAGCGTATGCGTCGATCTTGGGGATCAGCGAGGGGGAAACGGCGATCATAGCGACTCTCCTTTTTTTCTTTTATTGTAGCATTTTTTGCAAAAAAAAGCAACAGTTCTCTCTTTTCTCTTTACAAAAATCATAAATTGTGCTATACTGAATAACAAGATATACCGCATAAGGAGGAACATACATGGAAAACAAAATCGTTATCACCATTGCAAGACAGTTTGGAAGCGGCGGCCGAGAGATCGGAAACCGTCTTTCCGAGATCCTCGGTATTCCTCTTTACGATAGAGAGCTGATCACCGCCGCCGCCGAAGCGGGGAACCTGCACCCCGAGGTAGCGGAAAAGGCCGACGAAAAGGCGGCCAGCAGCCTGCTTTATACCTTGGCTATGGGCTCTAATATCTTCACTTCTCACGGCGCCGGGCTTTCGCTTCCCGTTAACGACCGTTTGTATCTGTTGCAATCGGATTTCATCCGCGAAAAGGCCGCAGAGGGCAGCTGCATTATCGTCGGCCGTTGCGCTGACCATATCTTGAAGGATAATCCCAACCGCTTCAGCGTATTCGTATACGCACCTCTTTCGGTACGCCGCCGCCGTGTGACCGAGCGGCATCCCGAGCTTTCTGAAAACGGGGCGTTAGAGCTGATCAATAAGACCGATAAGCGCCGTGCCACCTATTACAACTTCTATACGGGCGGCAAGTGGGGCAAGTACGAAAACTATCAGATCGCGCTTGACAGCGGGGCCCTCGGTATTGAGGGTACGGCCACGCTTTTGGCCGATGCGGTCCGTCGCTTTATGGAAAAAGCGAACCACTGATAAGAAAAGATTTTAAGCTTGTATTCGAAAGACATTGTAATAACAAAATAAGACGGAAGGCTAAACGCCAAAATCATCCGTCGGAAAAGGACGAAAAAATGAATACTTTACATGTGATTGACCATCCGCTCATCCAGCATAAGCTGACCATTATGCGCCGCGTAAATACCAGCTCTAAGGATTTCCGTCAGCTGCTTGACGAGATCTCGATGCTGATGGGCTATGAGATCACGCGTGACCTTCCGCTTGAGGATATCGAGATCGAGACCCCCGTTGCCCGTGCAACGATGAAGCGCATCGCGGGGAAAAAGCTGGCGATCGTTCCGATCCTTCGCGCGGGGCTTGGTATGGTAGACGGGCTTCTTTCCTTGATCCCAGTTGCCCGTGTCGGTCATATCGGTCTTTACCGCGATCCCGAGACGCATCTGCCTCACCAATACTATTGCAAGCTTCCGCCTGATATCACCCGCCGCCTCGTTATCGTGGTTGACCCGATGCTGGCTACCGGCGGCAGCGCGTCCGATGCGCTTCAGCTCTTGAAGGATAAGGGCTGCACGCATATCAAGCTGATGTGCCTCGTGGCGGCGCCCGAGGGGGTTGCCAAGGTACAGGCCGATCATCCCGACGTGGAGATCTATACCGCCGCGCTTGACGAAAAGCTGAACGATCACGCCTATATCGTTCCGGGTCTTGGCGATGCCGGTGACCGCTTGTTCGGCACGAAATAAGTATGAAGGAACTGATTATAGGAAACAACGATAGCGGTCAGCGCTTGGATAAATTCTTGACCAAGGCCTTTCCCGATCTGCCGTTCTCGCTTCTCTATAAATCGGTCCGTACTAAAAAGATAAAGGTAAATCGAAAACGGGCAGCTCCTTCGCAGATCCTTTCAGCGGGGGACTGCCTGCATCTTTTTCTGCGGGACGAATTATTGGGGAACCCCGAAAAAACCGAAAAAAGCGCCTTGCTTGCGGGTATCGCCGCGCGCCCTAAGGTTTTGTATGAGGATGAAAATATCCTTTTGCTGAATAAGCCCGTAGGGCTTTCGGTGCATGAGGATGAGGGAAATAAGATCAACAATCTGCTTTTGCAGCTGCAGGCCTACCTTTTCGAGCGGGGGGAATACGACCCCGATAACGAGCAAAGCTTCGCCCCCGCCCTTTGCAACCGCATCGACCGCAATACGGCGGGCATCGTTATCGCCGCGAAAAACGCGGAGGCTCTGCGGCTGATGAACGAGATGATCAAAGCGCGAAGGATCGATAAGTTTTATCTGTGCGCCGTACACGGCGCGCCGAAGCCGCCCGCCGCTACGCGTTCGGCTTATCTTTTGAAGAACGAAGAAAGCAACACGGTCAAGATCTTTGATAAAGATCCGCCTAAAGGCGCTCTTTCGATCAAAACACGCTACCGCACGTTGGCTACGGCGGGGGGGCTTTCGCTTTTGGAGGTAGAGCTTCTTACCGGCCGCACCCACCAGATCCGCGCCCACATGGCGCATCTTGGGCATCCGCTTCTCGGTGACGGGAAATACGGCGTCAACCGCCTTGACCGCGCGCGGGGATATTCCCACCAAGCCCTTTGCTCCTACCGCCTTCGCTTTTCCTTTGGCGAAGACGGCGGTGCGCTTTCCTACCTTTCGGGCAAGGAATTTTCGCTCTCGCCCGACGCGGTTTGGTTCTTAAAGGAATTCAAGAATTTTACGCTTTAAAAAAATATAAAAGAACGGCACCTTTTGGGTGCCGTTCTTTTATGTTATATCCAATCAAAGTTGCAGCAAAATTCGTTTTTCGACCAATCTTTTTGTAGGTGGTAATAGACGTTGCGAAACGCTTTTTCAAACGTTTTGTGCATAAAAATAAAATAGAAGCGGTTTGTATATTTGGGGAATTCAACGCGCATAACCGAATCGGCCTTTAAAAATTCTCTTTGAAAGGTCAAGACCCCCTCGATGCAGTCCTGCTTTTTCGTCATTTGGGGGCGATGCTGATAGAGGATCACGTTTTGGCCTCTATCGTAATAATCCTTTAATTCTTCAAAGCGTACGTGCTTTTCGGTAGCGCCGTTCCTTTTATGCATCGAAAAGGTTTCCAGTCCGTTATCGGGGTCAAGAAAAACGGTATCGGCTTTCTTAGTTTTTTGCAAGGCTCTTTTATGCCAAGCCGCTCTATCCTTTGCGACGTCCTCAAAAAAATATCGGGCAGGGAAGAGGTTTTCTTCTTCGATCCTTGCGATTCGCCTGTCCTTTTCGTCGTGAACGATTTTTTTCAACGAATCAAATAACATAGGATCATAGGAGCGATAGCTATCATTTTTAAGATAATCGGTGTATTTTCCATCATCCTGCTTTTGCCGGGCGTTGGGTGTCACCTTATACCAATTTACCGCTAAGGAGAGCCCTTGTGCGCAAACAATTCGAAGCAATCCGTATTTTCCGTAGTCGCCTATATCGCCGGTGTAGCAGTCTTGCATTGTGTTTCTCCTTTTTCTTAAAGCGCGCCGTTTAGCTTATTGGGCAAGAAAGCGCCAGGGGCGGTTTTGATCTTCTTCGCTTGCATAGCCGATGCCGATGCGGGGGCCCGCTTGATAGGCGGGGGCAAAGCCGTCGTCCTCGAGCCATAAAAGACTTGAGGTTCGAAGATCAACGCCGTTAAGGCTGCGGTCGATCGAAAGCGCTTTCGTCAATCTTCCGGGGCCCCTAAAGCCTTCTACGCCGCGAATGAGGCAGGCCTCGGGGAAATCCTTTTTCCCCGATACGATATTGAAAAGCTCGTGTATGCCGTAGCAAAGATAAACGTA
>JAZRFI010000084.1:0-11894 GCA_045661285.1 Eubacteriales bacterium
TATTATACGCCTTTTTTTATGAATTGCAAGGGGCAAGGGGGCGCTATGGGAAAAAGTTTACAAAATAGAGAGGCCCCCTTCTTTACAAGCGCCCGCCTTTATGATACAATAAACGGGAATAAAAATAAGGAGAAGGATATGCTAACCAGAGTATACGGCGCGGGTCTTACGGGAATCGACGGCTTTTTGGTCACGCTGGAGTGCAGCGTGCGAAACGGCCCTTTTTCCTTTGATATCGTAGGGCTGCCGGACGCCGCGATCAAGGAGGCCAAGGATCGGGTGCGTTGCGCCGCCGAAAGCAGCACGATCCGCTTTCCCACCAAGCGTATTCTCGTGAATTTAGCCCCCGCCGACCGCAGAAAAGAGGGAACCGCCTTCGATCTGCCGATGCTGGTGGCGCTTCTTTTGGCGGATGGGGGGCTTCCCGAGGGGGCGGTAGGCGATACCGATTGCTTTATCGGAGAGCTTTCGCTTTCGGGGCAGGTGCTTCCCCAAAACGGCGTGCTTTCCCGCGCGCTTGCCGCCAAGGAAGCGGGCTGTACCCGCCTTTTCGTACCGCAAGAAAACGCCGAGGAGGCGGCGGTCGTTGAGGGGATCACGGTCTTTGGCGTACCTACCTTCGCCGCGCTTCTTTTGCATTTGTTGGGAAAAAACACGATCGCCCCTACCGTTTTCGATAAAGAGGCGTGCTTTCGCCGCGCCGGGGAGCGGGTGATCCCAAGCTTTGCCGAGATCCGCGGGCAGGTAAAGGCCCGCCGCGCCTTTGAGGTGGCGCCCGCCGGGGAGCATAACGTATTGCTGATCGGCCCGCCGGGGGCGGGAAAGACCATGCTTGCCAAGCGCTTGCCGTCGATCCTACCGCCGCTTTCCTTCGCAGAAGCGGTCGAAACGACGCGGATCCATTCGGCGGCGGGTACCCCCTTTGAGGGGGGGCTGATGGTCGGGCGCCCCTTCCGCGCGCCCCATCACACGGTCAGCGCCGCGGGGTTAGTCGGGGGCGGGGCCAATCCGCGCCCCGGGGAGATCTCGCTTGCCAATAACGGCGTTTTGTTTTTAGATGAGCTGCCCGAATTTGCGCCCTCGCTGCTGGAAACACTTCGCCAGCCGCTGGAGGATGGGGAGGTCACGGTCACGCGGGCCGCCGCCAAGGCGACCTATCCCACCCATTTTATGCTGATCTGCGCGATGAACCCCTGCCGTTGCGGGTATTTCGGAGACGAGCGGATCCCCTGTACCTGCCGCCCCGAGGACGCGCGGCGCTACCGCGCAAGGATCAGCGGGCCGCTTCTTGACCGCCTTGATATTCAGATCGAGATCCCGCCGCTTCGGTATGACGATCTGTCGCGCTATAAAAAGGCAGAGCCCTCCTCGGCGGTTGCCGAGCGGGTGCAAAGGGCGCGGGAGTTTGCCGCCTGGCGCTTTAAGCGGGCGGGAGACCTACCGAAAAGCAACGCCCGTATGAGTGACGATGAGATGCGCCGCCACTGCGCCGTTGACGAGGCGGGGGAAAATCTTTTGCGCCAGGCCTTTGAAAAGATGAATCTGACCGCCCGCGGTCACGCGCGCCTTTTGCGGGTCAGCCGCACGGTTGCCGACCTTGCCGAAAGCGAAAAGGTTGAAATGAAGCATATCGCGGAATCCATTCAGTACCGCAGCTTAGACAGAAAATATTGGAGTAGATAAAAATGAAAAAGAATTTTTTTAAAACCCTTATCAAATCGGTAAGCGCCCTTTTGCTTGCCACCCTGCTTTGCCTTTCGCTCTTTTCTTGCGGCGACGGGCCCAACCCCACGCTTGACCCCAAGGATTGCTCGTTTTACGCGACCAATCGCGATATTACGGGGCATACGGTCCACCGCGTTGTGATCACGGTAAAGGATTACGGCAAGATCCTTCTGCTTCTTGACGAAACGGCGGCGCCCAAGACGGTTCGAAACTTTTTAGAGCTGGTTGAGGACGGCTTTTACGATGGGCTTACCTTCCACCGCGTGATCTTCGGCTTTATGATCCAAGGGGGCGACCCCAAGGGCAACGGCTCGGGCAATCCCGGGTATTCGATCGAGGGTGAATTTTCCTCGAACGGGTGGGAAGGAAACAAGGATATCAGCCATCTGCGCGGCGTTATCTCGATGGCGCGCGGCGAGGAGCCCGACAGCGCGGGCTGCCAGTTCTTTATCGTGCATCAGAATTCCCCGCATCTTGACGGCGATTACGCCGCCTTCGGGTACGTCGAGGCCGGTATGTCGATCATCGACCGCATTTGCAGAGAGACCCCCTACGGGCAAAACGGCGCCGTAAAGCCCGCCAACCAACCGGTAATCAAGAGTATCCGCATCGTGGACTAAGCGGACAAAAAAACAAAAAAGGATGCGAAAATCGCATCCTTTTTTCATAGGAATTCAAAAGAAACGGAAGAGGGAGAGCATCTCCATCTCCATTTCGGTAAGGATCTTTTCAAGATCGGGGAGCAACGTGCCGTAGACGACCAGCGAGAAGATGTAGGAGACGATCGCCATAACACAGGCGATGATCCCGAGGATAAAGCCCGCAAGCCCCATTCCCTCAAAGCCGCAACGGCGGCTTCGGTCGACCAGCGCGCAGATGATCGCGGCGATCCCCAAGGGAAGCCCACAACAGCATAAAGCCAAAATTCCCAGCACCAGGGAGGTAATCGCAAGACCGTTTTCTTTTTCCATAGGGTTTCCTTTCTCCTTTGCTTGACGAAGGGGGTAAAACGTGATAAAATTCAAGGGGGAAGATCTCTTTCCCTATTCAAAGTATAGCACACGCGAGAAAAAAATGCAAGAGGAGAGAAGGAATGAAGAAAACACGGTTCAACACCTTTCGGCGCCGCTTTCTTTTGCTTTCGCTTGGCGTTTTCCTTTTTTCTCTGCTTTTTCTGTATCTCGATACGCTTAATCTTTTCGATCTCCTTCTTATCTGCCCCTTTCATCTTTTGGGGCTTTATTGCCCCACCTGCGGCCTAACGCGCGCTTGCCACGCCCTTCTTTCCTTCGATCTATGTCGCGCCGCTTTGGCAAACCCCTGCCTTTTCTTCATCCTTTTCTCGCTTTTATGGTATTTCGGCTTCGGCGTTTTTGCCCTTATAAAAAGGGATGAAGCCCGCTTTTTTCGCGCGGGGCGGTGCCCGATCTGGCTTACCCTTTCTTCGCTTATTTTCTGGTTTCTTTTGCGCAATATTTTGCTTCTTTTCTTTCAGATCGACCCATTGGGCGATTTTTACCCTTAATTTTAGGCATAATCACAAACAAAATAGAGCTATACCGTTTTTACGGTGTGGCTCTTTTTTCTTTCTTGAGATTGACGAAAAGAATCGGACGGCCAATGGCCGCCCCTACGTTTTTCGTATGGTTTTTTTCATTTGGCGCATACTCTTGGTAAGAAACACGTGAAAAAGGAGAAAAACGTGAAAAACAAAGAAGCTTACAGTCGGCTGGTAAAAAAACGGGCCGCCTGCTCTCCCACCCCGAAAAACTGCTTTGCCGCCTTTTGGGTCGGGGGTCTTATTTGCCTTATCGGCGCGCTTTTAAAATCGCTTTACGCTTCGCTGGGGGCAGACGATGAGACGGCGGGGATCCTTGCGAGCGTTTCGCTGATCTTTCTTTCGGCGCTTTTTACCGCGCTTGATCTTTACGACGGCATCGCCCGTTACGCGGGGGGCGGCACGCTGGTGCCGGTTACCGGCTTTGCCAACGCCGTCGTTTCCCCCGCCCTTGACAATAAAAGCGAGGGGCTTTTGTTCGGCGTCGGTACCAAGATCTTTACGGTCGCGGGGCCCGTGATCCTTTTCGGGATCCTTGCGGGCGCCCTTTACGGGGTACTGTACTTTCTTTCGGGGGTCACGCTGTGAAACGTCTTTTATCGCTTTCTTCCCCCGCCTTTTTCCATTCCTTTGCCGCCGTTGGGGGGAAGGAAGAGAAAAGGGGACGCTTTGGGGAATTCTTTGATTTTTGCGCCGTAGACGATCGCTTCGGCGCTACGACCTGGGAGAAGGCCGAGGGGGAGCTGGAATCGCTCTCGCTTGCCTTTGCCCTTAAAAAGGGGAGGATCACCGAAAGGGAGCTTTCTCTTTTGTTGGCGGGGGATCTGCAAAACCAATGCGAGGCGACCTCGCACGGGCTTGCCCCCTTTTCCTTGCCCTTTCTTGGGCTGTACGGCGCTTGCTCGACCGCCGTTGAGGGGCTTGGGCTCGGCAGTCTTTTGCTCAGCGCCCAGCCAAGCCTTTCCCGCCTTGCCGTGGTAAGCGGCAGCCATAATTCGGCCGCCGAGCGGCAATTTCGCACCCCGCTTGAATACGGCGGGCAAAGAACCCCCACCGCCCAATGGACAGCGACGGCCGCCGGTGCCTTTATCCTTTCAAGTGAGGGGGAGGGCGCGCGTGTTTGCGCCGCCCTTTTCGGGCGATGCGTGGACGGGGGGGTCAAGGATGCCTCGAATATGGGCGCCGCCATGGCCCCCGCCGCCGCCGATACCCTGCTTGCCTATTTTCGGGAAAGTGGGGATAGCCCCGCCGATTACGACGCGATCGTAACCGGGGATCTCGGTCAAGAGGGATCCTCTTTGCTTTCGATCCTTCTTGAAAAGGAGGGGCTTTCGCTTGGGGATAAGCATCAGGATTGCGGGTGTCTTCTTTACGATGAAAGCATACAGGACGTACACGCGGGCGCCTCGGGCTGCGGGTGCATCGCCTCGCTGCTTGCTTGCCACTTTATCCCACAGCTGGAAAGGGGGTCTTTACGCCGTATCCTCGCCATCGGTACCGGGGCGATGATGAACCCCGCCGCGATCTTGCAAGGGGACAGCATTTTGGGCGTGGCGCATCTTATTAAATTGGAGGGGTCTTATGCTGACTGATCTTTTACCCTATATTCTTGCCTTTTTGATGGGCGGGCTTTTCTGCCTTATCGCCCAGCTTCTTATCGACCTTACCGGCATCACCCCCGCGGGGATCTTGGTTGCCTACGTCGTATTCGGGGTCTTTTTGGGGGCGGTCGGTCTTTTTACCCCCTTAAAGGAGATCTTCGGCGCGGGCATTACGGTACCGATCGTCGGCTTTGGCGGCGTGATCGCCGAGGGGGTCAGAAAGGCTGTTGGGGAGGTGGGGCTTCTCGGCGCCTTGACCGGGGGCTTTACCGCCGCCTCAGCGGGGTGCGCCGCCGCCCTTTGCTTTGGTTTTTTGTTTGCCGTTTTCTTTTCGGGGAGACCGAAAAAGCTTTGATTTTATAAAATTAAAGCCTTTTATCCAAGGCCTCGGCCTTGGTATATCATCACCAAAGGTGTATATCATCACGGCATCGCCGTGCATAAAACGGACGGCCAATGGCCGCCCCGCCCCCTACGTTAACCAACCGATGGGCGACCATACCAATTTTAAAAAACACAAAAGAGCAGAATTTTTATTCTGCTCTTTTTGTATTGTTTTCTTTACCGAATAGGCTTTATATTCTCTTTTTGTATCCGTTTTTTCATTTTTGTAAGGTCGCGCAGCATACGGGCGGTATCTCTAAAGAGGCGGATACTGCTCTTGCGGTGGTTAACGATATAGACGGGGATCTCGCAAAAGCGCGCGCCTGCCTTTTGCCCGATGAGGATCGCCTCGTAATCAAAGGCAAAGCGGTCGATCCTACAGTAGGGGAAGATCGCGTCTGCCGCCCTTTTTCGAAACGCCTTGCAGCCGCATTGCGAATCCGAAAGCGTAAGCCCGAAGAAAAAGCGAAGCAAAAGTCGGTAGGTCTTACTGGCGAGCTTGCGGATAAACGAATAGCCCTCGTACCCCCGCGGATGGATCTTGCGAGAGCCGACCGCCACGTCGCAATCGGGATCCTTTTCCATCGCCCCGTAAAACTCCCCGATCACCTCGGTGCCGTAGGCAAGATCACAGTCGGTAAACATCACGACCTCGCCCGAGGCGGCGGTGACACCCGCCCGTACGGCGTATCCCTTGCCGCGGTTGGGGGTATAGCCGATAACCTTGACCTCTTCGTATTTTTCGGCGCACTTTCGGGCGATTACCTCGGTCTTATCGCTTGAGCCGTCGTTAATCAAAAGGATCTCGTAGTCCTTACCGAAGCGGGTATTCATATAATCGGTGAGCATACGAACCGTCTCTTCAACGATCGCTTCCTCGTTATACATCGGAATACAAAGCGAGATCTTCATTTCCTTCATTCCTTTTTCTTTTTTTTCAGTATAGCAGACTTTTTGCTCTTTTTCAATCCCCCCGCGAAAAAGCCTATTTTTTTGATGATTTTTTTGTAAATAATTCTTGCTATTTTTATATTATTATGATATACTATAAAACATAGAGTAATTTAAAAGGGGAAAGACGTATGAAAAACGAATTACAGGAAATGACCGATGCGCTGTTAGCTCTTTTGCGCCAAAAGCGTACCGAAAGCATTTTCTCGGTCTGGTTTCGCGATCTTCGGATCGAATCCTTGACCGGAAGCTGCGCCGTTATCTCGATCCCCTCTGAATTCAAGCTCTCGCTTTTAGAGATCCATCACCGCGGGATCATCACCGAATGTTTGGAAGAGGCGCTTGGTTTTTCTCTTTCGGTGCGCTTCGTCGCGCGGCAGGAGGAAACCGGGCAGATCTACGTTTCGTCCGATCCCATGATCCGTAGGGATCCCGTAGAATTCGAAGAGCCCGAGGAAAAAAGCGGGGTCAACATCAAGGATCTTGAAAACCCCAAGACCATCGTTGAAAAATATAATTTCGATAACTTTCTGGTCGCCGATTCCAACCGATTTGCCCACGCCGCGTGCTTGGCCGTTGCCCATACCGCTTGCGCGGAGGGGGACGATGAGGAGAATCTTTACAATCCCCTCTTTATTTACGGGCGAAGCGGGCTGGGAAAAACGCATCTTCTTTACGCCATTACCAACGAGATCAAAAAGAAGAAGCCCGACGTTAAGATCATTTATAAAAAGGGTGAGGATTTCACCAACGAGCTGATCAGCGCCATGCGCGATAAGAAGAACGAGCAATTCAGGGCCTACTACCGAAATGCCGACGTGCTTCTGATTGACGATATTCAGTTTATCGCCGGTAAGGTTCAAACGCAAGAGGAATTTTTCCACACCTTCTCGGCGCTTTACGAAAACGGAAAGCAGATCATTTTGACCTCGGATAGACCCCCGCGAGAGATACAACCCTTGCAAGACCGCCTTCTTACGCGCTTTGAATGGGGTCAGCTGGCCGATATTCAACCCCCGTCGGCTGAGCTTCGTACCGCGATCATTCTTAAAAAATCGGCCGATGAAGGGGTGGTATTCCCCGACGACGCCGTGAAGTTTCTTTCGGATTCGCTGACCGAGAATATTCGCCAGATCGAAGGCGCCATCCACCGTATCAAGGGCATTTCCATGATCTCCTCGACCCCCATTACCCTTGATATGTGCCGCCGCGCGATCGCCGATTTTCTGAAAAAGCAGAATTCGGCCACCGATACGGTTGATAAGATCATCGCCGCCGTTTCCGCGAAATATAAGGTTTCCAAAGAAGAGATCTGCGGGAAAAAGAGAAACGCCAATATCGTTATGGCGCGCCATATCTGCATTTATATGATACGCGAGCTGACCGATCTTTCTCAATCCGCGATCGGAAATTACTTTGACCGTGACCATACGACGATTCTTAATTCGATCCGTTTTATCGAAAACGAGATGAAGATCACCTCCTCTCTTGAATACGAAATTGAGGAAATGATACGAAAGGTTAAGGAATAAGTTTTCCACCTTTCGGTGTATTTCGCGGTGGAAAACGCGGTGTAAAAAATATTTCCTTTCCCGCGCTCTTTTAAGGCGGAAAAAAGCCTTTCTCTTATCCACCGAAAATTCACCGAAAAAAGGGACGAGTTTGTACGAAAAACCCTTACAAGACAAGCCTTTTACGGTTTTCTACACTTTCAACACCCCCTACTTCTTCTACTGCTAATCCTCTTATTTTATATTATTTTATTTTGTTTTGACCGACAGAAAGGAACCGCCATGAAAATCACCTTCTCCAAATCGCTCTTTCTCGATAAGCTTGCCCCCGCCATGGGTACCGTTTCCAATAAAAACACCATTTCCTCGATCGAGGGTGTTTTGATCGAAACCGTCGAAAACCGTCAACTGAAGCTGACCACCTACGATATGAAAAAGGGCATGGTATCGATCCTTGAAGCCGAAACGGTTGAAAAGGGCGGCAGCTATATCATCAACGCCTCTCGCCTTTTGCAGATCTTACGGGTTATGCCCGAGGATATCGTCTCGCTTGAGGTAGACGATAAGCTGAACGTTTCGATCACGGCCGGGCAAAGTAATTTCTCGCTTTTTGCCCTGCGCGGAAGCGAATTTCCGAACATTCCGCTTCTTAGCGGAGAAAAGGGATTTGAGATCGAATCGGGCACGCTTCGTTCGATGATCAGCCGCGTTTTTCATTCGATCGCCGATCAGGATTCGCGCCAGGTGCTTTGCGGCGCTTACTTCAAGCTGTTCGATAACCTCTTTGAGATCGTTTCGTGCGATAGCTTTACGCTTTCTCTTTGCCGTAAGAAATGCGATATTAAGGATATCGGCGTTGTCGAAAGCCAGGGATTTGATTTTATCATTCCCGGTCACGCGCTTTCCGAGCTTTTGCGTATTCTGCCCGAGGGCGAAGAAAAGATCAACGTGTATCTTACGCGTAAGCACGCGATCTTCCGCCTTGACGAGATGACCTTCTTTACCAGACTGATCGACGAGGATTATATCGATTATAACCGCATTATCCCCAAGCAACAGACGATTTTTGCGACGCTTGACCGCGAGCGTATCTTAAAAGGGCTTGAAAGAGCCAACCTGGTAGCCGAGGAAAAGAGCCAAGGCAACCGCACGAGCTACGTAAAGCTGATCCTTTCGGGGGATAGCTTAACGCTGACCTCCTCTTCAATCTCGGGTAAGGTCTTTGATGAAATGGAATGCGCGCACGAGGGTGAGGATATCGAGATCGGCTTTAACTGCCGTTATCTTACCAACAGCATCAAGGCGGCCGAGGGTGAAAAGATCAAAATGACCTTAAAGAGCCCGCGCCAGAGCATCACGATCGAGCCGATCGAGGAAAAGGAAGAGGACAGCTTCTTTTATATGGTCCTGCCCGTCCGTATGGCGGAAGAATGACGGTAAAAAAAATAAGGGCGGTCGATTTTCGGAATATAGAAAGCTGCGAGGTCAGCTTTTCCGAGGGGGCCAACCTTCTTCTCGGTAACAACGCCGAGGGAAAGACGAATCTGTTAGAGGCGATCTATTATTTTGCCAGAGGGAAAAGCTTTCGCGGCGCTACCGATAGAGAGCTTTGCCGTTTCGGCGCGAACGGATATCTTATTGAGCTTGAATTCTTCGGCGGCGGGCGAGAGCAAACGCTTACCTATCGCTTTTATGAGGGAAGCAAGCTGAAAAAAAGAAACGGGGCGCAGATGGAAAAGGCCGCTGAGATGCTGGGTCATTTTCGCGCTGTGCTTTTTTACCCCGAGCATTTGCAGCTGGTTAAGGGGAGCCCCGCGCTTCGGCGTGAGTTTCTCAATATCGCCATTTCGCAAATAGATCCCTCTTATATCCCCTTATACGCTTCGTATCAAAAGATCCTTGATAACCGAAACGCGCTGCTTAAGATCGCGCAAAAGGGCGGGTATTTTGAAGAAGAGGAATACAGGGTTTGGAGTGAAAGGCTTTCCGAGGCGGCGGCAAGGATCGCTTATACGCGCTATCTTTACGTCGGTAAAATAAAAGAAGTAGCCAAGGATATTCTTTACGAGTTATCGGGAAAAAAAGAGATCCTTTCGGTTTCTTACCATTCCGAGGTTGAGTTTGATTCAATCGAGGAAATGAAAAAAAGGTATCAAGAGCTGTTCGTATCGGATATACGGCGTGAGATCGCGGCGGGATTTACGGTTTTTGGCCCCCATCACGATGACTTATCGCTTATAATAAACGAAAGAAGCGCCCGCGAGTTTGCTTCGCAAGGGCAGCAACGCTCGATCTCGCTTGCCTTAAAGCTTGCCGAGGGGGAGGTCTGTAAAAGAGAATGTGGCGAATATCCCGTCTTTCTCTTTGACGACGTCATGAGCGAGCTTGACCCCTCTCGCCGCAACTTCCTTCTTTCCAAGCTGGAGAAAAGACAGCTGATCCTTACGGCGTGTGAGGACGGCGGGTTTACCGAAAACGGCGCCCGCATCATTAAGACCGAGGGGGGAAGATATGAAGATACGGATAAACAAGGCAACGCTTGAAAAAAAGGATATCGTCGCCCTTCTCGATATAGACGGGCTGACGGTTGAAGAAGGGGGCCGCGCCTTTTTAAAAAAAGCGGAAAAGGAAGGTAGGGTCGATCCTTACCCCTTTATGAATATCCCTATTTCACTTTTAGTATATAAAAAAGAAAAAGAAACACGAATTTCCTTTTCGGGCTATAAAACGAAGAGCTTAAAGAACCGTTTGTTGCACCCCGAAAGGGATTGGGAATAAAAAGACAAGGAAGGGTATTATGGAAGAAAAGCAGCTTATCGAAGAAACCGTTGGCTACGACGATAGCCAGATACAGGTTTTAGAGGGGCTTGAGGCGGTACGGAAAAGACCGGGTATGTATATCGGTACCACCTCGATCAAGGGTCTTCATCACTTGATCAACGAGATCGTTGACAACTCGATCGACGAGGCCTTGGCGGGAGAATGCGAATGTATCCGCGTTACCTTAAACAACGATAACAGCGTTACGGTAGAGGACGACGGCCGCGGTATTCCCGACGGATATAACGAAAAGACCGGACTTCCGACGCTGGAGGTCGTTTATACGGTTTTGCACGCGGGCGGCAAATTCGGCGGCGGCGGATATAAGATCGCCGGCGGCTTGCACGGCGTTGGCGCTTCGGTCGTCAACGCACTTTCCGAATGGCTGGAGGTAGAAAACCACCGCGGCGGCAAAAAGTATACCGAGTCGTTTTCAAGAGGAAAGGTCGTAAAGCCCTTTGAATGCGTCGGCGATACCGAAAAGCACGGTCTTACCGTTCGCTTTAAGCCCGACCCCGCGATCTTTGAGGAGACGGTTTTTGATTACGAGGCGGTTCTTACCCGTATGCGTGAGCAGGCCTTCTTAAACGGCGGCGTTAAGATCGTTTTAGCCGATGCCAGAGAGGGTCAGGAAAGAGAAGATCTGCTTCTTTACGAGGGCGGTATCATCTCCTTCGTCGAATACTTAAACGAGCAAAAGCACGTCGGCCTGATTCACCGCGATATCGTTTATATGAAGGGCGAAAAGGACGGGATCGTGGCCGAGGTCGCGCTTCAGTATAACGATTCGTATAACGAAACGCTTATTTCCTTTGCCAACAACATGGCAACCATCGAGGGCGGTACGCACGAGACCGGCTTTAAGAGCGCCATTACCAAGGCGATCAACGATTACGGCCGCAAGATCGGCGCGATCAAGGACAGTGATAAGAACCTTTCGGGCGAGGACGTCCGCGAGGGGATCACCGCGATCATCAGCGTAAAGCTGCAGGACGCGCAGTTTGTAAGCCAGACCAAGGCAAAGCTCGGTAACTCTGAGGTACGCGTTTTGGTTGATTCCATCGTTTCGCAGAAGATGGAAGAATATTTTGAAGAAAATCCCGCCTCGGGCCGCGCGATCATCGAAAAGGCGATGGCCGCCTTCCGCGCGCGTGAAGCCGCCCGTAAGGCCAGAGAGCTGACGAGAAGAAAGAGCGTTTTGGAAGGCTCTTCGCTTCCCGGTAAGCTGGCCGACTGTCAGGAAAAGCGCGCCGAGCTGACCGAGCTTTACCTCGTAGAGGGAGATTCGGCAGGCGGTTCCGCCAAGGACGGGCGTGACAGCCGCTTCCAAGCGATCCTTCCGCT
>JAZRFI010000085.1:0-19043 GCA_045661285.1 Eubacteriales bacterium
CATTTCCCTCTTCGCTTTCGGCGTCTCCGATGCTTTCGATTTCCATAAGACGGTAAAGCTCAACACGGCAGAGCGTAGAGATGCGCTTGCCTTGCACACTCGTTACGATCAGCGTCGGCGCGCCGTACGCGTCTGTAACGGTATACAGATACTTCGTGGCGAAAAAGCGGAACCAGAAGAACATCGAAAAGCTGATGAAAAGAAGGAAGGCCGATTGCCAAAGCGATTGCGGCCCGTATCCCGTCATAGATCCGACGATCGAAAGCAGCGCAAGGGCGGCAAGCGCAGAAACGAGAAGCGAAGCTTTTTTGTTTTGCGGCTTCGGGGCATAGCGGTATTCCATCACGGCATCTCCGATCTTTTTACGGAATAGGACGAAAAGGCGTTATACTCCGCATGGTTTTCATAGACGAGAAGCGTACAGATCGCCTTTTCTTCCCCGGGCAGATAGACCTCGATACGCAGCCACGGCATATCGGTAAAATCAACGCCGTCAAAGCAAAGCCGTTCGTAGTTATACATCAGAAAGCGCGAGGGCTTACTTTCGGTAGGGCGATAAGAGGGGCCGCTTGCCCCTTCCTCGGGCGGGGCGCCGACCAAACGGAATTCAAAGGGCACTTCCCCCTCCCCCGAAAAGCTATCGGGATATTTTTCACGCAGGGCATCGACCGTACTGTCGTTATAGCGAACGCTGATCTGCAAAGCCCCCGCCGCGGGTACAACAACCAATTCACCCGCGAAGAAGTACCCCTCCTTCGAATCATCGTAATCGAAACGAAGCGCTTGGCTCTTTGCGTCCACGCCGCCCCGCTCTTCATAGTATTCCGTCAAGCTCTCGGTAAAAATTAAGCCTCTTGCTTCCTTTGGATAATAGGAAGAGAGCCATATACGAAAGACAAAAAAGCCAATGATCGAAAAGATCAAAAGCAGAATGAATCCCTTGATTATTTTTTCGGCGATCTTCATAGCGTCCCCTTTGTTTTCATTTCTTCTATTGTAACATAATTTTTTCTCGCTGTCAAACGGAAAATACGCGGCGCGGCCAAGAACGGAGGAAGCTGTTTCAAAAGAAAAACTTTACTTTTCGCCGATTATTTTTTGTTTTTTCTATTGACTTTTAAAAGATAATTCGGTATAATGATTTGTACGCTCTGCAACGTAGCTTAAATTTTGCTTTTTAGAGCGTAGAGGTAGTATGAAAATTGACCTTCGTTCGCTTCTGGCGGGAGAGATCCGCACGCTTCCCCTTTCCTTCACGCTGGAAAGAAAAAAGGAAGAAGAAAATTCGTTAAGCCCCCTTTATGAAGTAGACTTCCCCGCCCCGCTTGCCATAAACGGCGAGATCGTGAACAATGCGGGCTACATTCATCTTACGCTTACCCTTTCGGCGGCGTACAGCGCTTCTTGCGCCCGTTGCCTTTCCGAGGTAAACGATACGCTCTCCTTTACGGTCGAGCGCGCGATCGTTACACCGAAAGAAGCCGCGGATATTGACGAAGAGGCGTTAGACGAGTATTTGGTGACCGAAGACGGCTTTTTGGATATGAACGAGTTGATCTGTGACACGCTCGAGCTTCATTTCCCGTCTAAGATCCTATGTCAAACCGATTGCAAAGGGCTTTGCCCCCGTTGCGGAAAGAACCTGAACGACGGCCCTTGCGATTGCAAGACGAATACGCCCGACCCCCGCTTGGCAGGTCCCCTTTCCAAGTTGCTTGAGCAACTGAAAAAAGAAGAAGCGGAAAACAAATAATCGATAGCAAAGAAATTTTAAAAATAATACAAGTGCTTTTATAACCAAGGAGGTGTAGAACAATGGCAGTTCCGAAGAGAAGACAATCGAAGGCTCGCAGAGACAAAAGACGTTCCAGCACGTGGAAGCTTTCCCTGCCCACCCTTACGAAATGCTCGAAGTGCGGCGCCCTGATCCTTTCCCATCGCGTTTGCAGAAAGTGCGGCGCGTATGACGGTGAGGTCATCGTTGAAAAAGACGCGACCACCGCAAAATGAGCCAAAAAAAGCAGCCGAACAGGCTGCTTTTTTTATTCTTTACGATATCTTGCGCGGTAATCCTTTGGGGTGACCCCCGTGTAACGCTTGAAGGTCTTGCAAAAATAATTCGAGGATTCGAAATGCAAAAGCTCTGCAATCTCGGAAAAGCTCATCTTGTTTTCACGAATCAAGCGGCGCGCGTATTCGATCTTCATACGGTTATAGCAATCCGCAATGGTCTTCCCCGTAGATGCCTTAAATTGCTTGAAGATATACGAGCGGCTGTACGCGATCCCCTCGCAGATCTCCTCGACCGAGAGCCCGCCCGTAATATTTTCCTCTAACACCGCAAGGATACGCGAGGCAATCGAATCGCCCACCTCATCAAAGCGCAGAAAGCGCGATTCGGTATCCTTTCCGCTTTCGCTTCGCATCAGGGCGATGAGAAGCATTTCGAGCTGATTTTTCAGCATCTGCATCCCCCCAAGGGCAGGGCTCGGCAAAAGCTCCATTTTCTTAGAGGCGGGATCGCTTAAGGGGATCTGAAAGGTGGCACTTGCCTCCTCGTATATCCCGTAGATGTATTTTCGAAGCTCTCTTGGGATCTTCATGCGCCGTTTTTCAAAAAAGCGCATCGCCTCTGAGGTACATTCAAAAGAGGCAACGAATACGTTGGGGGCGCTTTTTCGGTTAGAGGAAAGGCGATGAAATTCCCCCGGGCGGTGAAAGACGGCTTCCCCCTCGCGCAAAACAACGGTCTTATCGTCGGCTAAGCAAATGACCTCCCCGCTATCGGCGTACACCATTTCCCAGAAATTATGCGTTTCCCCCTCCGAGGAAAAATTCTTATCGAATTCGAAATAGTGAATGGTGACGATCTTCGATATGCGAAGAAGGTTTTCGATCTTGTGTCGGTAATATTTTACTCTTTTTGTCGTATCCATACCAACAGTATACACCGAAATGCCGATAAGTGCAATATAATCTTTGTATTTTTAAAAAAGATTTTTTTACTCTAAGACAGGACAATTTTGACTTGTTTTCCTATTTATAAAATAGTATAATAAAAGAAAGCACAAAAATAAGGAGATGTCGTATGAACATTTTAGCTGTCGGCGCCCATCCCGACGATATTGAAATTGCCTGCGCCGGTACCCTTTTAAAGTATACCGAACGGGGTGACAAGGTCTTCGTTTGCCACGCCAGTGACGGAAATCTCGGGCACGTGATCATTCCGCCCGATGAGCTGGGAGAGATCCGCAAGGAAGAAGCCAAAGCCGCCGGAAGACTGGCCGGCTATCACGAGGTTCTCTGGGGCGGCTTTCACGATCTTGAGATCTTTGAAAACAACCGCCGCGCGCGGGATATGATGGTCGATATTATTCGCTACGCGCAGCCCGATCTCATTATCACCCACGCGCCCGACGATTATATGCCCGACCATACCTCGGTTTCCAAGCTGGTGTTTGACGCGGCCTTTGCCGCCACCTGTCCCTCGTATAAATCCGAGGTGCCCACAGCCGCCAACCTTGTGCCCATTTATTATATGGATACCTTGGCCGGCGTAAACTTTAACCCGACCGAATACGTGGATATCACCGATTGCATCGATAAAAAGCTGGATATGCTGGAATGTCACGTTTCGCAGATCAAATGGATGCGCGACCACGACCATATTGATTTTCCCGATATGGTAAGAACCTGCTCGCGCTATCGCGGATACCAGTGCGGTGCCGAATACGCCGAGGGCTTCCGCCCCTGCCAGGTCTACTTAAAGGGCACCACGAAGCGGTTACTGCCGTAATAAATTTACATAGAGGAGAAAGAAAATGGATTTTAATTCTACTGTTAAAGGAAGCCTTCTGGAAAACTTCTATCCCAAGGGATGGGATATGGAAAAGATCGACGAGTGCTGCAGCCACAAGCCCGAAGAGGTGCTTGACCGTCAGGCCTTCTGGAACGAGGGCTTCTCGCCGATCATGTGCAACGATCTTGAGGAATTCAACGTAAAAATGGGTCACGAGATCGCCAACGAGATCAAAAAGGCCGCCGATGCCGGCAAAAAGATCGTCTTTATCCTGCCCGTAGGTCCTATGGGTATGTATAAATGGGCCGTGTATTTCTTGAAGGAATGGAATCAGGATTGCAAGCACGTTCATTGCTTCAATATGGACGAATGGGCCGACAGCGAAGGAAACACCATCACGGGCGAGGCCTCGTTCCAAAGCGCGATGGAAAACGCCTTCTACAATCCGCTTGGCGAGCTGACCGTACCGGTCTGCCAGCGCAATTTCGCCACCAAGGATAACCTGCCGACCTACCCCGAGAAGATCGGCGCGCTTCGCGCCGAGGGGGCAAAGCTGGTTCTGGTTTACGGTATCGGCCGCGCCTGCCACATCGCGTTCTGGGAGCCGACGATCGGCGCCGAATTCGATAGCGACGAGGAATGGAAGAAGCAGCCCTACCGCATCGGCGTTAAGCTGCACCCCCTGACCATTGAGCAGAACGCCATTACCTCCTTCCGTAGCCGTACCACGATGATCCCCTGCTTCGCCAACACCATCGGGCCCGCCCTTATGTTCTCGGCCGATTACGCGATCGGCGGGGCAGACGGCGTGCTTTCCCGCGGGATGCAGTGGCAGGGCATGAGCTTCTGGATGACGCTTCGCTACACCCCCACCCGTTACATCACCTCAAGCTTTATTCCCACCATCCCCGGCAAGCTCTTCTTTATGAAGGAGCTGGCAGGTCCCCTTACCTCGGATACCAACTGATCGCCTTTACCGAGCCTTGAAGGAATATTTATGAAAAAGCTTGTGATCGCCGGCACGATCCTTGTCGATGCCATTAAGACCATACCGCTTTATCCCGAGGTCGGAAAGCTGGTACAGATCTCGTCTGTCTCCCGCAGCGTAGGGGGCGCCGTTCCCAATACCGCCATCGATATGGCAAAGCTGGATAAGGATTTTAAGATCACCGTTTTCGGTAAGATCGGCAAAGACGAGTACGGCGATTTCGCAAAGGGGGAAATGGAAAAAGCGGGGCTTGACGTTTCGCACCTTCTTGTAAGCGACAGCGCCCCGACGAGCTTTACCGACGCGATGAGTATTCTGGGGGGAGAGCGCACCTTCTTTACCCTGCCCGGCGCCAATGCGGAGCTGGACGTTGACGATTTTGATTTTGACGCGTTGGCACCCACGCATCTTCATCTCGGTTATCTGCTTTTGCTCGATACGCTGGACCGCTATGATGAAGAGTTCGGTTGCCGCGCCGCGCGCTTGCTTGCCAAGGCAAAAGAGCGTGGGATCACGACCTCGATCGACCTTATCAGCGAACCGAGCGACCGCTATAAAAGCGTCGTAGCGCCCGCCCTTCCGTACGTTGATTATTTGATCATCAACGAGGTAGAGGCCGCAAAAATTGCAGGTATTACGCTTAAAGAGGGTAAAGTCGACAAAGAAACTTTACAAACGATATCCGCCCGCCTTTTGGATATGGGCGTTCGGGAAAAGGTTATTCTTCACTGTCCGATGCTTGGCACCTGCCTTAGCAAGGACGGAAAATTCACCGCCGTCCCCTCCCTCGATCTGCCCAAAGGCTATATCGTGGGGGCAACGGGGGCGGGGGATGCCTTCTGCGCCGGTTCTCTTTACGGGCTTTTGCACGGTTATACCGACGAAGAGATCCTTTCGCTTGGGTCGCTTTGCGCTGCGGCCAATCTCTCGGCCGCCGATTCGATAAGCGGTATGCGCCCACTCAACGAGCTTTTGGAGCTTGAAAAACTTTATAAAAGGAAGAAAAACGTATGTTAGTAAATCTTAACGATGTCTTAAAGGACGCCCAGAAGAAGGGCTACGCCGTCGGGCTTTTCAATACCACCGACTCGGATATGCTGGAGGCCGCGATCGCGGCGGCGGAAGAGGAACGCTCCCCTATCGTTATCGGTACGGCTGAGGTCCTTCTTCCTTACGGGGATCTTTCGCTGATTGCCCCCGGGCTTGTCGCGGCCGCCAAGCGCGCCACGGTTCCCGTCGTTATCCACTTTGACCACGGCCTTACCTTCGACCGTTGTATGGAAGCCCTGAAGCTTGGCTTCTCGAGCGTTATGTTCGACGGAAGCGCCGGTGACCCTGCCAAAAATATTGCCGACACCCGCGAGGTGGTTCGCATCGCCCACGCGATGGGCGCTTCGGTTGAGGCCGAGATCGGTCACGTTGGTCTTGCCTCGGCAGACAATCACGACGATGCCGACCGCTATACCACGGTAGACGAAGCCACGAGCTTTGTAGAAGCCACCGGGGTCGATGCGCTGGCAATCGCCATCGGTACTGCCCACGGCGCTTACAAGACCAAGCCGAAGCTGGATCTTCAGCGCTTGCGTGAGATCCGCGCCGCTACCGACGTACCGCTCGTTCTTCACGGCGGATCGGGTCTTAGCGACGACGATTTCCGTGACGTGATCAAAAACGGCATCGCCAAGGTCAACATCTTTACCGACCTTCTCTTGGCCGGCTCTCGCGCGATGGCAGAGGGCTTTGATGCCGGTGAAGATTATCTGACCATCCGTAACCGCAAGATGCAGATGATCAAAGATGAGGTCATCCGTAAGCTTCGCCTCTTTGGCTCTTGCGGGAAGGCTTAATAACGAAAAGAGAGACGGATAGCCGTCTCTCTTTTTCTTTTTGAAAAAGCAGGTCGCTTGCCTTTTACGAAAGCTTCGTTTATGAATTCCTCTCGCCGACGCTTCCCTTTTTTCGCGTATTCTTGTCTGACGTAGGGGCGCGGCCGAAGGACTTTCGGTAGGCACGGTAGAAGGTCGAATAATCCGAAAAGCCTACCTTTTCGGCGGCTGCAACCGCAGTCTCCCCGCTTTCGATCATTTGCTTGGCAAGCATCACGCGTTTGCTGTTCAGATACCCGAGAATGGATATGCCGTTATGCTCTTTAAAGGCGCGGCAAAGATAATATTTGCTCACGTAAAAATTGTTACAGAGAATATCCAAGGAAAGCGGCTCGGAAAGATGCGCGTTGAGATAACGGATAACACGGGCGCCGATCGGTTCGTCCTTTTTCTTTTCGCGCGCAACGGGGTCGGCCGCCGCCAAAAGCAGCACAAGCTCGGTCAGCATCAAGGGCGCCAAACGCTCGGCATCCTTTTTCTGGAGAGTAGACAGGCGGGAAAAGCGGTCGAAGATCGGGGCGACAGAGATCGAAAAATCCCGCGCCTCAAAGAAGTTCCCTTCTCCGGGGGGAACGCGGGAAAGCTTTTCAAGCGCCTCTTTAGCCCCGTGTAAGGCCCCTGCCTTAAAGTGAAAAACGCAACGCTCGTAGCGGCAGCTTTCCTGCACGTCTACGTAATGGAATTCACCGGGGCGAAAGAGCATCAAGGTGTCGGGGCGAAGCTCGTAGCACTCCCCTTCTACCACGTACTTCCCGGTTCCGCTTACCACGTAAATAATTTCATAGTTGTTATGACAGTGACGGGCAAAATTGCCGGGTACCGGCCGCTCATCCTCCGACCGATAAAAACGGATCTTTCCATATTCTTCAACGATATATTTGCTCATAGTCGATCTCCGATTCGTATTATCCACATTATACCACGCAAGAGCAATATTTGCAATACCTTTATCAATATAAACAATGGAAATCTTTATATTTGTACTATATAATAGAATTACATAATGGGAAAATAGGCGTTTTGGCGAAAAAAATAAAAGAACGAGTTTTTTTATGAAGCTTGGCGCCCAATTTTACTCGATCCGCAATGTATGCCCCCTCGCGCATGCACGCCTTCTGCCATTACGAAAGGCGGCATAGGAGCGACGCAGAGGACGACGTAACGGCATGCGTGGAATTTCCCAACGGCGCGACCGGTACCTTTATCACCACCGCCGACCTCCCCGATACCGAGGGTATCACCCGCGTTGCCTTTGCAAACGCCATGCACCTTTCCGGCCGGAAAAACCGCATGGTCAATATGCCCTTTGACAGCAATCGTTTCCTCAAGCTTTTGCGAAAAAACAAAAAGCTTGAAGGTCAAAGCGAATGCTATTCTCAAAAAAACATTGGAAAGCGGTAAAACTATGAGTAAATTTCGTACTGCGCTTATCGGCTGCGGAGCGATCGCCGGCGCGCATTTGCAGGTATTATGCAACGCATCCTATACCGAAGTTGTCGCCCTTTGTGACGTTCTTCCCGAAAAATCTGCCGCTTTGGCTGAGCGCTATTCGCTTTCAGTCCCGCATTTTACCGATTACGTTGAGATGCTTGACGCGATAAAGCCCGATTTCGTGCATATCTGTACCCCTCATCACCTGCACGCGGAAATGGCGATCGCGGCACTTTCTCGCGATATCAACGTTTACCTTGAAAAGCCCGCCGCGATCGACGAAGCCGAGCTTTCTGCCCTTCTTTGCGCGGAAAGGGAAAGCCGCGGGCGCATCACGGTATCCTTCCAAAACCGCACGCTTCCCGAAACCCACCGCTTCTTTGAGCTGGTGGAGGAAAACGGGGGCGCGCTCGGTGGGCGCGCGATGGTCACCTGGCATCGCGGAAAAACCTATTACAGCGACGATTGGCACGGCGTTCTCTCCAAAGAGGGCGGCGGCGTTATGATCAACCAGGCCATCCACTCGCTGGATCTTCTGCTCTTTGCTATGCAAGGCGAGCCTCTTTCGGTACGCGGGGAGATCGGGCTTTACGAGAACGCCCCCTTCTCAGAGGTCGAAGACAATGCGGCTCTGCTTATTTCCTATCCCGATGAAAGGCGCGTTATTTTCTGCGCCAGCAATAATTATCCCAAGGATACGCCAAACTACATTGAGGTTATGACAAAAAGCCGCAAGCAGATCTCTTTGCTTGGAAGAACCCTGCTTGTCAACGGCGTTCCCCAACCGATCGAAGAGGATTACCTGAAGATCGACGGAAAGCCCTGCTGGGGCAGCGGACATTTCCGCTGTATCGGCGAGTTTTACCGCGCGGTGCGCGATGATCTGCCCGTTCCCGTTTCGCTTTCCTCCGCTACCCTTTCGGTAAGGATCCTTTTGGCGCTGTACCGCTCGAAAGGAAAAACCGTAACCCTCTCTCCCCTTTAACCATAATTTTTTAAAAAACAAAAAATAAGGAGAATAAAATTATGAAGCTTCCCTTTCAAATTGATTTAACCGGAAAAGTCGCCGCCGTTACGGGTGGTGCCGGCGTTCTGTGCGCCGCCTTTGCCGAAGCGCTTGCCCTTTGCGGCGCCAAGGTTGCCATCATCGACCGTAACGAAGAAGCGGGCAACAAGGTTGTTGCCGACATCCGCGCCAAAGGCGGTATTGCCGAAATGTTCCAGACCGACTGCTTGGACGTTGAAAGCCTTAAAAAATCGCACGAGGCGATGGTCGCTTCTCTCGGTGAATGTGACACCCTCATCAACGGTGCCGGCGGTAACAGCCCCCGCGCTACCACCGACAACGAGTATTTTGAGGCCGATTCGCTTCCCGATCCCGAGAAGAAGGACTTCTTCTCGCTTACGCCCGACGGCATCCGTTTCGTCTTTGACCTGAACGTTACCGCCGCCTTCCTTACCACCCAGATCTTTGCCAAGGGTATGGCCCTTGCCGGCAAGGGCGGTAACATCCTTAACATCTCCTCGATGAACGCCTTCTGCCCCCTTACCAAGATCCCCGCTTACAGCGCCGCAAAAGCCGCCGTTTCGAACTTCACGCAGTGGCTGGCCGTGCACTTTGCGAATGCAAACGTCCGCGTTAACGCCATCGCCCCCGGCTTCTTTGTCACCAAGCAGAACCAGGCTCTGCTTTACACGCCCGACGGGCAGCCCACCGCCCGTACCGGCAAGATCCTGCGTAACACCCCCATGAACCGCTTCGGTGAAGCCGACGAGCTGATCGGCGCGCTGCTTTGGCTGGTTTCCGAGGGCGCCAGCTTCGTGACCGGTGTCGTTCTTCCCGTTGACGGCGGCTTCTCCGCTTACTCGGGCGTCTGATCAAAATATAACCAAAAAGCGCTTACGGCCTTCGTAAGCGCTTTTCTTTTTACGGACGCAAGTATTTGTTGCGATTTTGGAAAAGCTGTGCTACAATAAAGAAAACCTCTTATAAAAGGCAACGTGCGAAAGCGCGAATACGCAAAGAGGATGAAGGGGGATCTTGATATGGCAAGCATCTTTATGAAGGACGATGCGGCAAAGCGTGCCGAAAAGGGTATTCTTTACGATTTTCTGGCACCCGACGGAAGCGAATCGCGCGAGGCGGCCGAAATAATACACGCGCGCAACCGCGAATTTTGCAAGGGAATCCCTTCAAGCGACGATTACGCCGATATGAAGGCGGCGGTAGAGGGGCTTTCAAATGGGACCAACACACTCATTCTTGACGACTTCGGACTTCCCTCGATCATGGTGCTGATCCCGAAAATGAATTCGGCCGATCTTTCGAACGGTTTAGATCGCCGCACGCATCCCGGCTTTATCGTAAAGGGGGAGGAATACGATACGGTGGCGGTCGGGAAATATATCAGTTGCCTCCGCAACGGGCGGCCGTACAGTCTCCCGAATAAGGATCCTGCCACCGGCTTTAATTTTGACGATAGCGCCGCTATGTGCTTCTCAAAGGGAAAGGGGTGGTGTATAACCCCTTATTCCTTGTGGGGGGCGCTGGCCCTTTGGTGCAAGAAAAACGCCACAATGCCCGAAGGAAACACGCACTACGGGCATTACGGGGAGGATCCCTTGAACTTTGGTGAGGCGGCAACCCTTTCAACGCTGAACGGTGAAAGCGCCACGGCGCATACGCTTACGGGTACGGGGCCGCTTTCCTGGTATCACAACCGCCGCCCCGACGGCATCGCCGATCTTTGCGGAAACGTGTTCGAATGGTGCGGGGGCTTCCGTTTTTGCGACGGCGAGCTTCAAGTAATCGAAAACGCGGATACCGCCCTTCCCTCTTGCGATATGTCTTATGAATCTCCGCTTTGGCGCGCGATCCTGCCCGACGGCTCCTTGACCCATCCCGGCGATCGGGATTCGCTGAAGCTTGACTGGAGAGACGGACGCTGGGTGGTATCGACCCACATCCTTTCGCACTCCGAGGAAAAGCGCGGTTGCCCCGTACGCGACATCGGACTTGACGAAGGCATTGAAAAAATGCCGCAGCCGCTGATTGAGCTGGGGATCGCCCCCGAAAGAGAAAAGACCGGAAGCGCCTATGGGAACGACGTTTTCTGGGGGCCGAACAAGGCGCGCGAGCAATTCCCCTGCCGCGGCGGAAACTGGTATGACCATATCTACGGCTGCGCGGGGGTATTCCGCACCAGCGTTTACTACGGGCGCGATATCGTGGGCAATACCATCGGTATGCGTTTGGCTTACTACAAAAAATAAAAAAAGAAGAGCGGTTGCCTTTTGCAATCGCTCTTCTTTGTTCAAGGGGGAGATCAATCGTCTTCGCTTTCCTCTTGCTTCTCTTCCTCTTCTTCGGGGGGAGGCAGAACGGTGACCTGAATTTCGTGGGCCATCTGCTCGTCAGCCTCGGTGACCGTGACCGAAAGATTCTGATAGGTGAAGCTGCTGCCGACCTCGGGAATATTCCCAAGGTTTTCGGCCAAGAAGCCATTTACGGTGCTGGATGTGATCTCGTCATCCTCTTCCATCTTAAAATACTCAAAAAATTCGTCAACCGAAAGACCGGTCTCTACGCGATAGGTGTCTTCCCCGATGGGAATGATCGGCTCGGTCGCTTCGTCCTGCTCGTCCCAGATCTCACCGACCAGCTCTTCAATGATATCCTCCATCGTGATGATACCCGAGGTAAGACCGTATTCGTTTACGACAACCGACATATGGGTATGCGCGCTTTGCATATTTTTAAACAGCGCGTCAAGATGAATGGTCTCGGGAACGAAATCGGGCTCCATAAACGCGTCACTAAGCTTAAAATCAGGCTTCGAGCGCTTTAAGAGATACTCGTTTACATGCAGAATACCAACGATCTTATCCTTGGTATCGCTGTAGACCGGCATACGGGAATAGCCCTCGTTCTCGATGATCTCGAGCAGCTTTTCTTCGTCGATATCCTCGGGGATCGCGACGACCGAGCTACGGGGGGTCATAATATCGGCGGCCGAAAGTCGTTCAAGCTTAAAGACGTTTTTGATGTACTCGATATCGTCTTGCTTCAGGGTACCGTCGTCGGCCCCCGCATCCAGCATAATAACGATATCCTCTTCGGAAACCGCTTCTTCCTTTTCATTGGGATTGATCCCGAAAATACGAAGCACAAGATTAGTCGACGCGCTTAAGAACCAGATAATCGGCTTAAAGGCGGCCGTAAGTCCCGAAATGATGCCGCAAGCGGCCTTGGCCATCTTTTCTTTGTTCTTCATCGCTACACGCTTCGGAACCAATTCACCGAAGATCAGCGTAAAGTACGAAAGGATAAGCGTGATCAGGATAACCGAAAGGGTGTCGATAACACCCGCGTGCTGGGGGGCGTTAAAAAGATCAACGAGCACCACGGTCAACCGACCGGCAAAGTTATCGGCCGCGAAAGCCGAGCCGAGGAAGCCGGCCAGCGTGATCCCGATCTGAATGGTGGATAAAAACTTGGTGGGATCCTTGATGATCGAGAGCATTTTATCGGCTTTTTTGTCGCCGCCCTCGGCCATGGATTTTACCTTTTTCTCGTTAAGCGAGATAACGGCGATCTCGGTCGCCGCGAAAAACGCGTTTAGCGTTATAAGTAATATTTGTAATAATAACTGTCCTACGATAGGCATGATAAGCTCCTTTAAATCATTTAATCATTCGTTTCTTGCGCTGTGGATCACCACCGCAAAAAATGCATATGGATCGGAATACGGCGACAAACGATCAAACGATTGTGGAAGCGTTGCTTCAATTTTAATTCCTCATACGAGCAACATCGGGGGATAGCGTCCATGTTAAACGACCAACTCCTTACATATAAATTATTGTTTTTCTTTTATTTTATCGCATAAGCGAGTAAAACCGTAGGAAAGCACCGCCCCGCCAAGGGCAATGCCGAAATAGAGTAAAATGCGGGTGAAGGCGACCGAAAGATCGGGCACGATCATCAAGACGGTAGCCGCAACGATACCGATAACGGCGTGCGAAACAAGCGAAAAGTGCTTTTTGTAAGCAAAGGCGACCGCGCGCGAAAGCAAAAGCACGGTGGCAACAAGGCCAAGCCCCATCGGGATAAGCACCGAGAAATCAAATTGCTTGATACCGAGAAGCATCGGCTGATAAAGCCCGAAGAACAGAAGAAGCGACGAAGAGCTTAATCCGGGAACGATAAAGCTGAGCCCCCAGAAAAGACCGCACAGCACAAAGGCGAAAAATCCTTCGGTAAGCTGCAACGCTTGATTGGTTTTTAAAAGGAAGAGCAAGGAAAGCATAACAAGGAAGGCAGCCACCATGGAAATATACGAGCCATAGCTTCTTTGCTTCTCTCCCGCATCCTTAAAGAGACCCGGCATCGTGCCGATGATAAAGCCAACGAAGGCGCAGGTCACCAGCTCACTGCTCTTTTCCATCAGCCATTCGGTAACGCCCGCAAGGCCGACGAAGCCAACAGCGACCCCGAAGAAAAAGAAGCCGAACATGAGCCAATGCTTTTTTAGATTTTCTTTGGGATTCGAAAGCACCTCAATGATCGGGCGATACATCCCGAAGGCCGCGCAAAGCGCGCCACCCGAAAGGCCCGGCAAAATAGCGCCGCACCCAACCACGATGCCTTCTACGATCCACAAAAGAAAAACGAGCGTTTTTTTCACGTTTTTTATCCTCAACAAAAAAATTCCACCCCCGCTTCAGAGAAAAAAACGGTTTCGGGCAAATTTTGTAAGTTACCAAAAAGTCATTCCTAATTATTATAGCACAAAGAGATCGGTTTGGGAATAGGAAAAGCAAATATTTTTATAAATTTTACATTTCCCTTGGAAAAAGCAAGCAAAAAAGTGTTTTTTAGGGTATATTTTTCTTTCTCTTGCCCATACTGGCGATAGATTTTCTGATAAAGGAGAGAAAAAATGACGCCCACACAAAAAGAATCGAGCCTGATCAAGGACATGAAGGGACAGGAGGAGCTTTGCATCGGAAAATACCAGAAATACGCAAACGATGCAAAATCGAACGAGCTGAAAATGCTTTTTAACGAGATGAAGGCGACCGAGGAAGCCCACCTTCGCACGCTTCAAGCCCTGGAAAGCGGTACGGTGACCCCCGTTTCCGCCCCCCTTAGCGCCAACAACGATCATTGCACGAAGGTGAGCTATGCGAACGAGAATGATAAAAACAGCGACGCCTTCCTTTGCAAGGATATGCTGACGACCGAAAAGCACGCCTCCTCTCTTTACGACACCTGCATCTTTGAATTTGCCGACCCCGCCGCCCGTAAGCTTCTCAACCATATTCAAGCCGAGGAGCAGCAGCACGGCGAAAAGATCTATTGCTATATGAAGGCAAATGATATGTATTCCTGAAAGAAAAAAGCAGCCGAACGGCTGCTTTTCTTTATTCGCCCTTCTCTTCTGCGGGCGTTTCCTTTTTCGGGGCTTTTTTCTTGTTTTTCTTTTTGACCTCGCCCGCGGGGGCGCCAAGGTCGATCCCCTCCTTAATGCAGATGGGGGTGGGAACGGTGGCGTCACGGTAGAGCGTGCGGTTGGCAAACTCCTTCGGCACGGGCGAAAAATCGGTGCTTCGCTCGGCTAAGCGGTTGTGCCAGGTGTTATAGAATTCGGTGAAGCGCCCTTCGTCAAGGGCTTCCCTTATCTTCTTCATCAGCTCATTATAGAAATAGAGGTTATGGATGACCGCAAGGCGCATACCGAGCATTTCTCTGGCCTTGAAGAGATGGCGAACGTAGGCACGCGAATAACGGCGGCAGACGGGGCAACCGCATAAGGGGTCGATCGGCTTCTCGTCGGCGTAATACTGCTCGTTATTGATGTTCATCTTACCGTGCCAGGTGAAAAGGTTGCCGTGGCGCGCGTTACGGCTTGGCATAACGCAATCAAAGAAATCGACGCCGCGGTAGACCGCCTCCAAAATATTCTGAGGGGTCCCGACGCCCATTAAGTAGCGCGGCTTGTTTTCGGGCATATGGGGCTCGACGGCATCAATAATGCGGTACATGACCTCCGCCTCTTCTCCAACGGCAAGACCGCCGATGGCGTAGCCGTCAAGATCAAGCTCGGCAATACGCTTCATATTGTCGATACGAAGGTCTTCGTAGGTGCTTCCCTGATTGATACCGAATAAAAGCTGTTGCTTATTGATGGTATCGGGAAGCGCGTTTAAGCGATCGTGCTCGGCCTTACTGCGGATGAGCCAGCGGATGGTACGCTCACTCGATTGCTTGGCGTATTCGTAGGACGCGGGGTTTTCAACGCACTCGTCAAAGGCCATGGCGATGGTGGAAGCGATATTCGACTGAATACGCATACTCTCCTCAGGCCCCATAAAGATACGCTTACCGTCCATATGCGAATTGAAGTAAACGCCCTCCTCGTAGATCTTACGGATCTTGGAAAGCGAAAAGACCTGAAATCCGCCCGAATCGGTCAGGATCGGCTTATTCCAGTTAAAGAATTTGTGCAGACCGCCCATGCGCTTGATCAGCTCATCCCCGGGGCGGATATGCAGGTGATAGGTGTTCGAAAGCTCGACCTGCGTGTCGATCTCTTCAAGATCGCGGGTAGAAATACCCCCTTTAACGGCGGCGCTTGTGCCAACGTTCATAAAAACCGGGGTCTCGATAACGCCGTGAACCGTCGTCATACGGCCGCGGCGGGCCTTCCCCTCTTTTTTCAAAAGCTCAAACATAGATACTCTCCAAACTATAATGGGATTAATGCTGGATACGGTTAAATTCGCGGTCCAGCTTGTTTTTCGTAAAGGTCATGGCGATCGGGCGGCCGTGAGGGCAAACCGTGACCGAAGGATTTTTCAGCACCTCTTCGATCAACCATACGATATGCGCTTCGTCATAGCTTCGCCCGCCCTTGATCGCCGCCTTGCAGGCAACGCTGTAAAGCGCCCTTTCCTGCCTTGAAAGCGAGGAGAGCGCGGGATCGGTCTCGCCGTTTGAAAGCGAGGTAAGCATTTCAAGGAACAGATCCTTCGCATCCTCGGGGCTAAGAAGAGAGGGGACGGCGTCAAGATAAAGCTTGTTTCCCTTTCCCGAGAAGGAATAGCCGACCGCCTCTAAATCGCCTCTTGCCTCTTCGGCGGCCGCCCCCTCGGGCGCAGTAACCGATACGGGCATAGGTAGAAGCAGCCCTTGCGAAGCCGTGCCGCCAACCTTCCCTCTTTCACGAAGAAGCTTTTCATAAAGAATGCGCTCGTGCGCCGCGTGCTTGTCGATAAGAAGCAAGCGTTCCCCTTGCTCAACGATCACGTAGGTAGAAAAGGCCTCGCCCACCAAGCGGTAAGGAACTACCGTTTCTTGGTTTTTCTCTTCCAAGCTCGCCACGGGTTGAGAAGCTTCGGTAGGTTCGGTCGCCGGGGCTTCTCCCGCTTCGATCGGCTCGGTTTTTTTCGTAATTTCTTCTTTTATCGGCTCATTCGTATAGGAAACCTTACACGCGGGGGCGGCAACCTTAACGAAAGGAGCCTCTCCCTTCACGGTCGGAGCCTTTGCAAAGGGGCTCGTATATTGCGGAAGAGAGCGCGCCTCGTCTTTTTCGGGAGAAGCAACCGTAGGTTCTTCTCGTTTTACGGCGATCTCTTGGGGCTTTTCCTCTTTTTCCCGAACGCTTGATAAGGTGGAAAGCACCTCAATCGATTGCTTGGGGGTAAGCAGTGTCTGCCCGCCGTAGGATGCGGCGGGGGCGGCGGCCTCCTTCCTCGTAAAGGGCGAGGGGGCTCTTTTTTCGCTCGGCGCAAGCTCGGGGCGGTAGGCGGCCTCGGTCAAGGCACCCTTTACAGCGTGGTAAACGACCTCAAAAACCGGTCGCTCATCCGAAAAACGAACCTCAAGCTTGGCGGGATGAACGTTTACGTCAACCGCGCCGGGGGTAATGGTCAAGAAAAGATACCCGATCGGGAATTTCCCGGGGGCAATATAGGAATGAAAGGCCTGCTCTAAGGCCGCAACCATGGTTTTACTGCGGATATAGCGGCCGTTGATAAACATATTCTGCTGATTGCGGTTTCCTCGTACGTGGTCGCTTCGACCGACGAAGCCCGAAACCTCCATGCTTCCGAGCTTAGCCGTGATCGGCAAAAGCTTATTGGCAAACTCACGCCCCTCAATGGCGTAGATCACGCTAAGCAGCTTTCCGTCCCCCGCCGTTTGAAAGCGGGTCTCCCCGTCAACGATCAGCGTGACGGCGATCTCGGGGTGCGAAAGGGCGATCTTTTCGGCGTAAGAGGCGGCGGTGGCCGTCTCAGTCGCGTCCTTTTTCAAGAACTTACGGCGGGCGGGCACGTTACCGAACAGCTCACGCACAAGGACGGTGGTGCCATTCTGACAGCCGACCTCCGAGACCTCGGTGATCTGCCCGTATTCGGCGTGAAGCATCGTACCGAAAGGGGCTTCTTGCGTGCGAGTAACGATCTCAAGCACCGATACCCCCGCAATGGCGGCAAGCGCTTCCCCACGGAAGCCAAGGGTCGCGATCTCGTCAAGATCACAGGCCTCTTTGATCTTACTGGTGGCATGGCGCTGAAGCGCGATCGGCAGATCCTCAGACGAAATACCGCAGCCGTTATCGCTGACACGGCAAAGAGATACCCCACCGTTGCGAAGCTCGGCCGTTATGGCGGTGGCGCCCGCGTCGATCGCGTTTTCCATCAATTCCTTTAAGACCGAGGCGGGGCGGTCAACGACCTCGCCCGCTGCGATCAGATTCGCGACCTCTTGGGTCAGAAGATTGATTTTTCCCACGGAAATTCCTCTTTATTTCAGGATTTTTTTCAGCTCGAACAAAAGGTTCATCGCTTCAATGGGGGTCAGGGTATTCAGATCGACCAAGCGGATCTTATCGGCCGCCTCACAAGCGGCGCTGTTGTAGATCGCGCCGAGAAGACCTTCCTCCTCTTCCCTTTCCTTCTTCGGGGCGGGCAAGGCGACCTTCCCTTCGGTTTCGATCTCGGCAAGGACTTGCTTGGCGCGCTTGATGACCTCTTGCGGTACGCCCGCAAGCTTGGCTACCTCGATACCGTAGCTTTCATCGGCCGCGCCACGAACGACCTTGCGGAGGAACAAAACCGTATCCCCCCGCTTTTTAGCGGTGATGTTATAGTTGACGACGCCTTTAAGCTCTTCTTCCATTCCCGTAAGCTCGTGGTAATGGGTCGCAAAAAGGGTGCGGGCGCCGATCTTCTTTTCGGTGTATTCGACCACAGCGCGCGCAATCGCCATCCCGTCGTAGGTGCTGGTACCGCGACCGACCTCGTCGTAGATGATCAGCGAGCGCTTGGTAGCGTTAAGAAGAATATTGGCAACCTCGTTCATCTCTAACATAAAGGTCGATTGACCCGAGGCCAGATCGTCGGATGCGCCAACGCGCGTAAAGATCTTATCGGTGATACCGATGATCGCTTCCTTCGCGGGAACGAAAGAGCCGATCTGCGCCATAAGGGTGATAAGAGCCACCTGACGCATATAGGTCGATTTACCCGCCATATTCGGGCCGGTTATGAGATAAAGCGAATGCTTTTCTACGTCAAGCTCAGTATCGTTCGGTACGAAATAGCTGTCCGAAACGAATTTTTCCACCACGGGGTGGCGACCGTCTTTGATCGAGAGCTCCCATCCGTCGTCTACCTCGGGGCAGCAATAATTGTTTTTGGCCGCCGCCTCGGCAAGCGAGAGATAGACGTCAAGCTCGGCGATCCTTGCCGCCGTATTCTGAATACGGGCGGAGGCCGCGGCGACGGTATCGCGGATCTCGGCAAAGATCTCGTATTCAAGCGCCGCAAGCTTTTCGGCGGCACCGAGAACCGTCGCTTCCATTTCCTTCAATTCCTCGGTGATATACCGCTCGGAATTCACAAGGGTCTGCTTGCGGATATACCGATC
>JAZRFI010000086.1:0-9289 GCA_045661285.1 Eubacteriales bacterium
CTCGGCAAAAAGGGCTCTTGAACGGTGATTGAGTTTACATTTGATGACCATGCGCATACGGTATTGGCCGTCGGCACGGTAGACGGGTGCCTCAAAGGGGCCGAAGGCAATGAGCTTGACGTCGTTGTATTCGGCGGTGACACGCCTCGAAAGCTCGTCGGAAAGGACCTTGGCGGCAGTCATCAGCTCGCGCTCGTTGCGGTGCGAAAGTGTAAAAAGCGCGATATCGCAAAAGGGTGGGAACACCAGCAAGCGGCGCAGCTTGATCTCGCGCTGGTAGAAGGTTTCATAATCCTGCTGACAGGCGAGCTTGATGACGTCATTGTCGGGATTATCGGTCTGAATGACGGCGACACCCTTTTTCCCTGCGCGGCCTGCGCGGCCGATCACCTGCGTTAAGAGGGAGAAGGTACGCTCAGAAGCGCGGTAATCCGAGATATGCAGCGATAGATCCGCAAGCAGCACGCCCGAAAGCGTGACCGACGGAAAATCGTGCCCCTTCGTGACCATCTGCGTGCCGAGAAGAATATCGGCCTTATGCGCGCGAAAATCCTCCAGCATGCGGTCATAGGCTTCCTTGGTAGAGGTGGTATCGGCGTCCATACGCATCACACTAAGGGTGGGATGCATGGCGCTAAGCTCCCCCTCGGCGCGTTGCGTTCCCGCGCCAAGATAGGAAAGATGCTTTGATAGGCAGGTAGGACACTCGCGCGGCATCGCCTCGCGGTGACCGCAGGTATGGCAAAGCAGATAGCCGCCGTCACGCCCCTCGTGGTGCGTTAAGGAAACGCTGCAATTGGGACATTCGAAAACATGGCCGCACGCCTTACAGTGTAAAACGGCGTGGTAGCCGCGGCGGTTGAGAAACAGGATCGCCTGCTCGCCCTTTTCGCCCACCTCGCAAAGCGCCTCGTTAAGCTTGCGGCTAAGGGGCGAGGTATTCCCCGCGCGAAGCTCTTGCCGCAGATCCACGACCTCGGCCGTCGGCAGCGGATTTCCCCCAAAACGCTCCCGCAAGGGAACGAGGGTATAGACCCCCTTTTCGGCCTTATAAAAGCTTTCCAGCGCGGGCGTAGCCGAAGCAAAAACGGCCAGCGCCTTATGATGCGCGGCGCGATATGCGGCCACGTCTCTCGTGTGATATTTGGGATCGGCGTCGGATTTATAGGTATGCTCATGCTCTTCGTCGACGAGAATAAGACCGATATCGGGAAGCGGGGCAAACACCGCGCTTCGCGTGCCGATCACCAGATCCACGCCCCCCTCGGCAATACGGCGCCAGGTATCGAAGCGCTCACCCGCCGAAAGCGAAGAATGGATAACCGCCACACGACCGCCGTAACGGCGGCGGAAGATGCCGACGGTCTGGGGTGTCAAGGCGATCTCGGGGACCATCAGAATGACGCCGCGCCCCTCTTCGATCACGCGGTCCATCAGCTTCATCATCACGTTGGTCTTACCGCTCCCCGTCACGCCGTACAAAAGGGCAGCCGAGGCTTCGCCCTTCGCATAAAGCGAAAGCAAGCGATCGTAAGCCTCCCCTTGGGCGCGTGAAAGCACGATGGGGGCAGCGTTCGGAGCCGCCTCCCCGTAGGGGTCACGGTATACCTCGCGCCTTTCTTCGGTGATCCAACCGTTCTTCACCATCGCGAGCAGCTGCTGGCGGTTGACCGAAAGCGCCGCGGCCTCCTCCTCGGACAGCTCCCCTTTTTCAAGAAGCGCCGAAAGGACCGCGCGGTAAGCGGGGCTGCGAAGCTTTGCTTCCAAAAGCGAAGGAAGCGCCCTAGGATCACTTGGCCGATAGTAGGCCTTCGTTTTGATATGCAGGGCCGCCTTGCCCGATAAGAGCGCGGGCGGCAAAAGAGCCCGCACGGCATCCCCGAACGAGCAAAAGGTGTATTCACGCAAAAAAAGCGCAAGCGAAAAAAGCTCTTCGCTAAGGGCAAAACGCCCGTCTTCGGCCGAAAAGACCGTCTTTAAGCCCGCTGTGTCCTCTCTTTCCTCAATGAAGGCGGCAACGGCGGGGCGATGGCGGTCTCCCTTCCCAAAGGGAACGGTCAAAAGGCTTCCCCTTTTCACAAAGGAAAGCGCGGGCGGCAGAATATAGTCGTAGCGTTTATCGGCGGCGTACGGAACGCCGCACAGATAGACACCGACGATTTTCATTCGTTTTCGGCGTCGGGCTTGACGTGGTGCATCACGTAGCGGCCGCTGACGATACGGTTAACGGCGATCTTGACCGCCTTCTGGTCGCGATGCTCGCTGTCGATGAGGGCGGCAAGCGGCTTCTCGGTCTCGCGGTTGGCGATCATACGGTCGGCGCGGGTGCGCTGCTCAACGTACTCGTCGGTAACCATACGGGCGCACTTGGCGGCCCCGATAACCAGCTCGTAGCGGTTGAATTTTCCTTTGGTAAGCTCGTTGATGGTAGGTTTGATCATGACTCTTTCTTCTTTCTGTATTTCAAATTTTTATTTTTTTATTCATCGCTTTCGGAAAGGGCGGATAGGCGCCCCGAAAGCTCTTCGCTGGTCAGCGACGAAAGCAGCAAAAGCTCGCTGTCGCTGATAAGCACGGCGCGGGTCTTTTGCCCGCAGCTGACGTCGATCGCGCGCCCCTCCTCCTTGGCGTCCTGCACCAAGCGCTTGATGGGGGCGGTATCGAAGGAGGCGATGGCAACGATCCGTTCGGCCGCCATCAGATTTCCGAATCCAACGTCCAAAAACTTCATGTCTTCACCTCACTCCATATTCTGCACCTGCTCGCGGATCTTCTCAAGCTCTCCCTTGATCGAAACGACGAGGTGGGCAATGGCAGAGTTCGACGCCTTACTTCCGATGGTGTTGGTTTCGCGGTTCATCTCCTGCATCAGAAAATCAAGGCGGCGCCCCGAGGGCTCTTTTGAAGAAGCGATCTCGGAAAAGGCGACGAAATGGCTGCGAAGTCTGGCGATCTCCTCGTCAACCGCGATGCGGTCGGCGTATAGCGCGACCTCCGTAAGGATCTTATCCTCGGCAAGCGTAATATCCGCTTCGCCGAGCAGCGTGCGGATGCGATTTTCAAGCTTTTCGCGGTATTGCCCCTTATCGGTCAGCGAAAGCCCCTCGATCTCTTTAACGAAGCCCTCGATCCGATCAAGCTTTTCGCGGATATCCGCTTCGGTACGCGCCCCCTCGGCCGCCCTCCGTTCGGAAAATTCGGCCGCGGCCTCGGTAAGGACCGACAAAAGCCTTGCCCATTCCTCCTCCTCGTCCTCTTCGGCACGCGCGTAGGTAAAGAGGTCTTGGTTGCGCGCCACCGCCATCGTGGTAATATCGTCGGGCAACGAAAACTCACGCGAAAGCGTGCGAAGCGCCTCGATATATCCTTTGGCGAGCGCCCCGTCAAGCGAAACGGCGACCGCGGAGGATTCGTGCCGATCGACGGTCACGTATACGTCTACCTTCCCGCGGGAAACGATGCCCTTTTGCAAAAAGGCCTTGATCCTTTCCTCAAAGGCAAGATAGGTACGGGGCGCCTTAACGGTACAGTCGAAATAGCGACTGTTGACCGAGCGGATCTCTACGGTTATGTCCTTATCGGCCGCCTCGCTCTTGGCGCGGCCGAAGGCCGTCATACTCTTGATCACAGCTTCTTTTCTCCTCTTTCGGCGGATTTTTCCGATATCACGCGGCTGATCTCGGAAAGGAAGGTATCGATATCCTTGAATTCGCGGTATACCGATGCAAAGCGAACGTAAGCGACCGCGTCGGCGCGGCGAAGCTTTTCCATCACCATCTCCCCGATCTCACGGGTGGTGATCTCCCCGCTCATGCGGTTGGCAAGCTCGCTTTCAATCTCGGTGGCAATGGCCTTAGGGTCAACCGGGCGCTTTTCACAAGCCTTGGTAAGCCCCGATTCAAGCTTGTATTTGTCGAAGATCTCTCGCGCGCCGTTTTTCTTGACTACCGTAAGCGGCACGGTATCCACGATCTCGTAGGTCGTAAAGCGCTTACCGCATACCGTACATTCGCGGCGGCGGCGGATGCTGTTATTTTCTTCAACGGGACGGCTGTCAAGAACGCGGCTGTCAAGCGCCCCGCAAGCAATGCATTTCATAAAAGTGTCCTTTCTGCGTGCGTATAGACACGCGCGAATTATAATATAACTAATTAATCATATCACATTTTCTATCGCTTGTAAAGTTTTTTCGAGGAACTTTTTTCGAGCGGCGAGCCCTTTTCCCTTGAATCAGTTCCTCGTTTTAACAAAACAGCAATATTTTGTAAAGAAAACTATTTGTTTTTCGTCAAAAATTCCTTTTCTTTTCGCTTTCTTTTTTCTGTTCGACGCCGCTTTTTTCTCTTTTTTCGCCCGCTTTCGCTTTTGTTAAAATTCAGAGAAGAAAACATGTCCGCATTTTTCGTTCTTCTTCCTTTCAAAACGCCACCGCTCGCCCCTCTTTCCTCCGCCTTTTCTCTTGACAGAGGCGCCCCTTTCGGCTATAATAACAACAGAGAAAAGCAAATCTTTTGAAGAATGAAAACCCCAGAGGAAAATATGATCAAGATCTTATATGAGGACAAGCATCTTACCGTGGCGGTAAAGCCGCGCGGCACCCTCTCCGAGGGGGGGACGCCCGGCAGCATGCCCGCCCTTTTGGAGGAAGCGTGCGCTTCCCGCTTTTATTCGGTACACCGCTTAGACCGCGAAACGGCGGGGATCATGGTATACGCCAAAAGCGGAAAGGTGGCGGGTCTTTTATCCGAAACGCTTCAGGGCGGCGGTTTTTTGAAGGAATATCTTGCCGTCGTACACGGCGCACCCACGCCCCCGTTCGGCGAATACCGCGACCTTTTGTTCCGTGACGCGAAGAAAAACAAGACCTATCTCGTTGACCGCAAGCGCGCAGGGGTAAGAGAGGCGACCCTTTCCTACGAGACTCGGCAAACGGTTATGAAAGACGGGCAGCCCTTTTCGCTCGTTTTCGTACGTCTCGGTACGGGGCGCACGCACCAGATCCGCGCCCAATTTGCGGGGCGGAATATGCCGCTTTACGGTGATGGGCGCTACGGCGGGCGAGAGCGGGCGCCGCTTGGGCTTTTTGCCTATCACCTTTCCTTTAAGCATCCCATCACGAAGAAAACGCTCGACTTTTGCGAGGACCTGCCCGAAGAAGAAGCCTTTCTTCTTTTCAGCGACCCCAACTGACCGAAAATTACGTATACGTTTATATAAAGGAGACGAACATGGAGCTTTCTTATATTCTTTCCAAGGTTGATCACACCCTGCTTAAGCCGGGGGCGACCGAGGCCGACATTTACGCGCTTTGCGACGAGGGGATCAAATTCGGCTGCGCCTCGGTGTGCCTGCCCGCATCGCACGTAGCCGCCGCATATCGCTACGCCGAGGGGCGCATCCCGATCTGTACGGTCATCGGCTTTCCGAACGGATATTCGACCACCGCTACAAAATGCTTTGAGGCCGCCGAGGCGGTCAAAAACGGCGCCGACGAGATCGATATGGTCATCAACGTCGGTATGGTGAAGGAAGGTCGGTTTGAGGCGGTGAAGGAAGAGATCCGCGCCGTCAAGGAGGCTTGCTGCGGCCGCCTTTTAAAGGTCATTATCGAAACCTGCCTTTTGACCGATGAGGAAAAGATCACGCTTTGCGCCGTCGTCGGCGAGGCGGGCGCGGATTTCATCAAGACCTCGACCGGCTTTGCGGGGGGCGGCGCCACGGCCGCCGATATTGAGTTGATGAACAAGCACCGCCCCGAAGGTCTTTTGATCAAGGCGGCGGGCGGTATTTCGTCGCTTCTTGACGCCGAGCTCTTTTTGAAGCTGGGGGCCGACCGTCTCGGCACCAGCCGCATCGTCAGCATTGCCAAAAATATGGATATGGGAGAGAAAAGCAATGAGTACTAATACCCCCACCGCGCACATCGCGGCAAGCCCTGCCGATATCGCCCCCGTTGTCTTAATGCCGGGGGATCCCAACCGTTCCCGTTTCGTAGCCGAGAATTTCTTAGAGGGCGCGACCCTCTTTAACAACGTCCGCGGTGTGCAGGGCTACACCGGCACCTATCGCGGTGAGCGGGTCTCGGTCATGGCCAGCGGCATGGGTATGCCCTCGATCGGGATCTACAGCTATGAGCTTTATAACTTTTTCGGAACGAAGGCTATCATCCGCATCGGCACGGCGGGCGCGATGCAAGAAGAAGTCAAGGTGCGCGATATTCTGATCGGTATGGCTTGCGCCACCGACACAAATTTTGCTTCGCAATTTCACCTGCCGGGTACCTTCCCCGCCGTTTGCTCGCCAACCCTTTTGACGATCGCCGCCGAGGAAGCGAAAAAGAGCGGAAGGCGCCACCATATCGGCACGCTTCTTTCCAGCGATATCTTTTATAACGATTGCCCCGAGGATATGAAAAAATGGGAGAAGATGGGGGTCCTCGGCGTGGAGATGGAGGCCGCCGCCCTTTACTATAACGCGGCAAGAGCCCACCGTCACGCGCTGGCGATCTGCACCGCCTCCAACCATCTCTTAACCGGTGAAGAGACCACCGCCAAGGAGCGTGAGACCACCTTTACCGATATGATGGAAGTGGCGCTTGCAACCGCCCTTCGCTTCACGAAAGAAGCGTAACTCTGTCGAATTTATCTGTTTAAAAATGCATCAATAAAAGCAAAAATGGCGTTTTTTGTAAAAGCAACTTGTCGAAAAACTCTGATTTTTGCTTTTTTTGATAAAAAAGGAGAAGCTATATGCGAATGATGGATATATTGGAAAAGGCCGCCAAGGGGCAGCCTCTTTCAAGGGAGGAGATCGCCTATTTCGTCAAGGGGGTCACAAGCGGAGAGATCCCCGATTATCAGATCACGGCCCTTTTGATGGCGATCCGTCTTTTGGGGCTTAGCGAGGAGGAAACGGTATACCTGACCGACGAGATGGCAAAATCGGGCGATTGCCTTTCGCCCGAGCGCTTTGGAAGCGCGAGCGTCGATAAGCATTCAAGCGGCGGTATCGGGGATAAAACCACCCTGATCGTGGCGCCCTTGGCGGCCGCCCTTGGCTGTACGGTGGCCAAAATGTCGGGGCGCGGGCTTGGCTTCACGGGCGGCACGATCGACAAATTGGAATCGATTCCCGGCTATAAGACCTCCCTACCGCCCGATGAATTCGACGGCATCGTCAAAAGGGTCGGGATGGCGGTCGTTGGGCAAAGCGGCGCTTTAGCCCCTGCCGATAAGCGACTCTACGCCCTAAGGGACGTAACCGCCACGGTCGAATCGATCCCGCTTATCGCCGCCAGTATTATGAGCAAGAAGATCGCCGCGGGCGCTTCCTCGATCGTTTTGGACGTAAAGGTGGGAAGCGGCGCGTTTATGAAGGAGCTTACGGCGGCGCGCGAGCTTGCCGAGCTGATGGTAAAGATCGGTCGCGGCTGCGGGCGACGCGTGCGCGCGGTTCTGACCGATATGGATATCCCGCTCGGCTCGGCCGTCGGAAACGCGTTAGAGGTAAAGGAAGCGGTTTCGATCCTTTCGGGCGACGAGGGCGAAGAGCGTCTTCGTACGCTTTCCGTAACGCTTGCCGCCCATATGGCCTCGCTTTCGCTCTCCATCCCCCAAGAGGAGGCAATGGAAAGGGCCGAGGAAGCGCTTCGCAGCGGCGCGGCGCTTCAAAAGATGAAGGAGTGGGTCAAGGCCCAGGGGGGCGATATCCGTGTGATCGACGATGCCTCTCTGCTCCCTACGGCCGCCTACACCGATACCGTTTTTGCCGAGGCAGACGGATACTTCGTCGGTACCGAGGCCTCGCAGATCGGCCGTGCCGCCATGCTGCTTGGCGCGGGGCGGGAAAAGAGCGGGGATACGATCGACCCCGCGGCCGGGCTCGTGCTTACGAAAAAGGTTGGCGAGGCGGTCTCGGTCGGCGAGCCGTTGGCCGTGTTGCATACCAACGATAAAGAAAAGCTTCTGTCGGCCAGGGCGGTGCTTGCCTCGGCGATTTACGTCGAAAAAGAGAGAAAGCAAGCAGGGCCGCTTATCCTTGGGGTCGCGGAATAAGAGATAAATATCTCTTTTATGTCAGAAAACGGCGGTTTTTGTGGAAATTACCGCCGTTTTTTACTTGACAAATTCGTTTCATTATGATATTATAATCGGTGGTAAAAAAATATGCGGCTTCGTCCGCGGTACATTAAGGAGGAAAATCATGGCTCATCTCAATGAGGCGGCCGTCGTAAAGATCAACGAGATCTGCGATCGGTACGTCGACGAAAAAACCCCCCTGATGATGATTCTCAGTGACATTCAGACGGAATTCGGCTATATTCCGATCGAAGTCCAAGAGATCGTCTCGGAAAGAACGGGCATTTCGGTTGCCGAGATCTTCGGCGTCGTTTCGTTCTATTCTTTCTTCTCTCTCCAACCGAAGGGAAAGTACATCATCGGTTGCTGTCTCGGTACGGCTTGCTACGTCAAGGGTGCCCAACAGATCATCGATAAGTTTTCCGAGCTGCTCGGTATCGCCCCCGGCGAGACCTCGGCAGACGGGCTCTTCACGCTTGACGCTCTGCGCTGCATCGGCGCTTGCGGTATCGCCCCCGCCGTTACCATCAACGGCAAGGTGTATCCGAAGCTTAAGGTCTCCGACGTCCCCGGTGTCGTGAAGGAATACAAAGAGCTTGGAGGTGCAAACGCATGAGCAAGATTACATCCAGAGAAGAGTTGCAGGCAAAAATGTGCTCCTGCACCGAGTCCCTGAAAGCAAAATTTGAGGGTACCAACGGCAAGCGCGCCGTCGTTCTTTGCGGCGGTACCGGCTGCCTTTCTTCCAATTCCGCAGAGATCCTTGCCAAGATCCAGAAGCTGGTCGAGGAAAAGGGTCTTTCCGACCGTGTAACCGTCAACCAGGTCGGTTGCTTCGGCTACTGCTCGCAGGGTCCCTTCGTTAAGATCTTCCCCGAGGATACTCTTTACCGCCTCGTTCAGATCGAGGACGTTGAAGAGATCGTTGAGAAGGACCTTATCGGCGGCGAGGTCGTCGAGCGTCTTCTTTTCGTCGAGCCCGAGACCGGCAAGCCGATTGCGCGCCAGGATGACATCAACTTCTACAAGAAGCAAAAGCGCGTTTCTCTCCACGGATGCGGTACGATCAACCCCGAAAGCATTGATGAGGCGCTTGGCTACGGTGCTTACGCCGGTCTTGCCCGCGCCCTGACGATGGACCGTGCCGACGTTATCAAGGAGGTCCTTGATTCGGGTCTTCGCGGCCGCGGCGGCGGTGGCTTCCCCACCGG
>JAZRFI010000087.1:0-5380 GCA_045661285.1 Eubacteriales bacterium
CGTTGACCACGGCAAAACTACCCTTACCGCTGCGATCACCAAGACCCTCTCCCTGAAGCAGGGCAACGTTGAGTTCCTCGCCTATGACCAGATCGACAACGCTCCCGAAGAAAGAGCCAGAGGTATCACGATCAACACCCGTCACGTTGAGTACGAGACCGACAACCGTCACTACGCTCACGTTGACTGCCCCGGACACGCTGACTATGTTAAAAACATGATCACCGGTGCTGCCCAGATGGACGGCGCTATCCTCGTTGTTGCCGGTACCGACGGTCCTCTCCAGCAGACCCGCGAGCACGTTCTGCTCGCCCGTCAGGTTGGCGTTCCCGCTATCGTTGTTTTCATGAACAAGTGCGATATCGTTGACGACGAAGAGCTTCTCGACCTCGTCGAGATGGAAGTTCGTGACCTCCTCTCCGAGTACGACTTCCCGGGTGATGACATTCCGATCGTCCGCGGCTCCGCCCGTGAGGCCCTCGAAAGCGCCAACACCGATCTCAGCGCTCCCGAGTACGCTTGCATCGTCGAGCTTATGAACGAAGTCGACAGCTATATCCCGACTCGCGCTCGTAACGACGATATGCCCTTCCTTATGCCTGTTGAAGACGTCTTCTCGATCTCCGGCCGTGGTACCGTTGCTACCGGTCGTGTTGAGAGAGGTGTCATTCACATGAACGATACCGTTGAGCTTGTCGGTCTTACCGATGAGCGCCGCAACACCGTTGTTACCGGTATCGAAATGTTCCACAAGCTCCTCGACGAGGCCGAGGCCGGCGATAACGTTGGTCTTCTCCTCCGTGGTGTTCAGAAGAACGAGATCGAAAGAGGTCAGGTTCTCTGCAAGCCCGGCTCCATCGATCCTCACACCAAGTTCGTAGGCCAGGTCTACGTTCTTACCGAGAAGGAAGGCGGCCGTCAAAAGCCCTTCTTCTCCGGCTACCGTCCTCAGTTCTATTTCCGTACCACCGACGTTACCGGTACCATTAAGCTGCCCGAGGGCACCGAAATGTGCCGCCCCGGTGATAACGTTGATATGACTGTTGAGCTTATCACGCCTATCGCTATTGAAAAGGGTCTGCGCTTCGCTATCCGTGAAGGCGGCAGAACCGTCGGTTCCGGCGTCGTTGCCGAGATCAACGCCTAATTCGTTTTAGTGCGGCGGGTGCGTACCGAAAGGCACGCACCCGTTCTTTTATTTTCGATCGCCGAAGAAATTTCCCCTTTTCGGCGTTCTGTGTTACGAGAGGTTTTCTATGCAAAAGAAATCTTCCTTTTCGGTTCAAAAAAAATCTTCCGTTTCGGTTCAAAAAATGACCTTTACGGCCGTCTTTTGCGCCCTTGCCTTTATCGTTTCACTCGTACCTATGCCGAAGGTCATGTTTTTGACCTTTGATATAAAGGATGCGCTTATTATTATGGCGGGGATGCTCTTCGGCCCCTCGGCCGCCCTTTCGATCTCGGTGGCCATTCCTCTGCTTGAAATGATCACCACCAGCGCGACCGGCCCTTGGGGAATGTTGATGAACTTTCTTTCCAGCGCCTCCTTCGCCTTCGTCGGCTCTTTGATCTATAAAAAGAAAAAAACGCTTTTCGGCGCGATTTTCGGCCTTCTTTCCGCCGTCCTTTCGCAGGTTGCGGTTATGATTTTTGCCAACCTTTTGATCACCCCCATTTATATGGGTGTTTCCCGCGAAACCGTTCTCGGCTTATTGCTTCCGCTCTTTGTTCCCTTTAATCTCACCAAAGCGGTGCTAAACGCTTCTCTTGCGATGATGCTGTATAAGCCGATCTCCAATATATTAAAGCGCGCCCACGTCCTTTCGGGCATTCCCGATTTTACATTTACCAAAAGAAGTATGATCGTGTTCGTTTCTTCGCTTTCGTTGGTCGTTATCGCCACCGTCGTCCTTTTCGTCGCCTTGAACGCGACCTTTGCATAAAGCTATGGAAACGATGTTTTGCCGTACCGAGGCCCTGTACGGAAAAGAAGCGGTCGAAAGGCTGCAAAGGGCGAACGTTTTGCTGCTGGGGCTTGGCGGGGTTGGCGGCTACGTGCTGGAAGCCCTCGTCCGCACGGGGGTCGGGCATCTCACGCTCTGTGATTTTGACGTTGTTTCCCCTTCGAATAGCAACCGCCAGATCTTGGCAAACCGAGAGAACGTCGGGCTGAAAAAGGCTGAGGTCGCAAAAAAACGCGCCCTTGCCATCAACCCAAACGTCCAAATTACCCTTTGGCAGGAAAAGGTCACCGAGGAAAGCGCGAAAGACCTCATCAACAGTGCCCCCTTCGATTTTATCATCGACGCCATTGACGACGTGCGCGCCAAGCTTGCCGTGATCGAGTCGGCCGTTTTCCAAAACATTCCGATCGTTTCCTCGCTCGGTACCGCCAACCGTCGCGATCCGTCCCTTCTTTCCATCACCGATCTTTCGAAAACCGAGGGTTGCCCCTTGGCCAGATCCATGCGCGCGGGGCTTCGCAAAAAGAATATCACGCGCCTACCCGTTCTTTTCAGTCGGGAAGAGCCGAGGGGGAGCCGCGATCCCGAGATCCGCTTGGCTTCCTCGGTCTTCGTGCCGGCCGCGGCGGGGCTCCTTTTGGCCTCGTACGCTGTTGAAGAGCTGATAAAGGATGCGGTATAAGCAATTTGACCAAATAGGAAAAGGAAAAAAACGGAAAAAAGGAAAAAAAGCTCGTTTTTTTAAAAAAGCGAAAGCAAAACGCAATTTTTAAGTTTCGAAAAATCCCTTTATTCTTTGCTTTTTTCTTTTTGTTCAAAAGGCAAAGCGCCGTTTTGTGCATAGTGCCGATTTTTGTAAAAAGCCTTTACAAGAGCCCCCTCGCGTGCTATAATCATATGTGAAGGCGTATGCCTTAAATCATTCGTTATTCAAAAAATATTTATAAGGAGAAAACAGATGAAAACCAGCATGAAACTTGTAGTCGTTGCGGTTGCGTTGTTCGTTTTCGCGACCTTTGCGGCCGCTTGCGGACCTCTCGGAACCACCCCGACTACCGAAGCGCCCGTAACCACGACTGAAACGCCCGTAACCACGACCGGATCTTCCGTTCAGAAGGAAGATCTTGCCGATGACATTAAGTTCGGCGATAAGACGACGAACTTCACCGGCAGACCGATCAATCAAAATGCGTATAAGGTATCCGGTATGAACACCGCCGTTCTGGATGTCGTCTACAGCTTTAAGGATGCCGCCGGAAACGTTTCCGCTACCGCTCCTACCAACGTTGGCGTATATGAGGTGACCGCTACCTTCTCGTTCGATAAAGCCGAGTATGCCGAAGAGTATCTGCTTCCCGCCCCCATGACCGTTACCCTTGAGGTTCTGCCCGTTGACGCGCCGGAATTCGGTTTTGAGGGTGTTGATGCTGATAACAACCTGTTCGGCTACTACTACGACGGTTGCGATTACTCGGTCGAGGTTGGTGCGCTGCCTTATGGTCTTGAGGTTACCTACACGATGATGAAGTGTGACCCCACCACCGGCCGTCCGATTATGCCGCCCGTGATCGTTCCCAACGATGTAAATACCGGTATCCCCTCGGCTACCGAGGCCGGTGTTTATCTGGTTATGGCGGAATTTGAGGATAAATACGGCAACTACAACCCCGATTCGTACCCGGATATGACCGCCACCCTGACGGTTAAAGAGAACCCCAACCAGGTTCTGATGTTCACCCCCATCATTGACGGTCAGCTGGACGAAGAGTATCTCCAGTCCGCCTTCTTCACCAGCACGCTGGATGAGACCGCTGATCCCGAAAGCAACTGCATTTTCACCTCGGTTACCGCCAGCACCGCTACTTTCGGTGCTTCGGCTACCGTTTACTACCTCTGGGACGGTGACTACGTCTACGTCTGCATGGTCGTTGAGGATAGAACCTTCTACGCCCGTAGCGACGGATACGTTGCTCAGCCCGACCCGTGGAGAAACGACGCTGCTGAGATCTACTACTTCTTCGGTGGTCATGAGCAGCCCGTTGTAAGCAGCAACAACATCTATCCTACCTACGCCGCCTTCACGACCGACTCGAAGGGTCGCGGCGACCAGAATACCGGCCTTGCCGCTTCCACTATCCCCGCCGGTAAGGATCTGATCTTCACGAACGCCAAGAAGATCTCGGCCGTTCCCGCCCAGCGCTCGGCTTACTTCAACGAGATCCTTTGCTCCACCACGCTTACCACCGCCGAACCCGGTCAACCCTACTCCTACACGATAGAAATGGCTATCCCCGCTAAGAGCGAGACGCTTGCTAACGGTCAGAACGGTCAACCCCAACCCGACGGCAGCGTTGTCTTCAAGAATCCCGGTAAAGCGATCACCGCCGGCGAATTCGGCTTCGTTTGCATCCAGGTCAACGACCTTTCGTATCTTCCCGCAGAGCTTCCTAAGGTACCCGAGTGCGATAAGTACATCGATGTTATCAAAAAGGAAATGAGCCAAGAATGGAAGGACTATGAGGAACTGGTAAATGCTCAAGTTATGGCTTACTCCAACCGCGAAAAACCCGAACACTTCAACTGCATCCAGTTCTCGGATGTCGCTGTTGGTCAGTAATAAACAGCAAACCCGAAACGAAAAGCCCGTGGATTTCCACGGGCTTTTTCTTATTGTATAGAAACCCCTTTTGAAAAAAGGGATCGCACGTAAACCATCGGCACGGATGGTGGTTGCCAAAAGCTTTCGCTTTGCACAGTTCCCGCCGCAGCGGAGGCTCCCTTGTGCAAAGGGAGCTGTCAACGAAGTTGACTGAGGGATTGTACTCGTGTAAAAAAGCAACCTAACAATCCCTCCGTTACGGCAAGCCGCGCCACCTCAGCTAACGCACGCCTGCGGTGCCTTTACACAAGGGAGGCTTAAAGATAGCCGCATTTGCGGTAGCAGGGCGATGGGCGCCAAGTGGCGGATAATTCGACGAGCCTATAGGCTCACCGAGCCGGTGTTATGCCCTAAGGGGGCTGTGCCGGCCATCGGCACGGCCGGTGGTTATGACTGTATAGAGACCCCTTTTGAAAAAAAGGGTTTGCACGTAAACCACCGGCACGGCTGGTGGTTGCCAAAAGCTTTAGCTTTGCAGAGTTTCCGCCGCAGCGGAGGCTCCCTTGTGCAAAGGGAGCTGTCAACGAAGTTGACTGAGGGATTGTACTCGCTTTTTGCCACAGGGCCGGTCGTGAATAAAAAAGGAAGGGTTGACTTTCTTCTTTTTTTGCGCATCCGATGCCCTACCGTTTCTCCGCCATGGGAAATGGGCATGAAAGCCTCCCTCCGGGAGGGAGGTGGCGCGCAAGGCGCAACGGAAGGAGAAGGCGTACGAGGAACGACGAGGCAATATCTCCGCGTGGGAAGAGGGAAGGGG